>JAZURZ010000038.1:0-9141 GCA_045606465.1 Clostridia bacterium
ATCCCCGAAAAGGAGCTGTTTAAAATCTTTTATGTTTTTAAACAGCGCCTTTTGTCTTTTTTAAATCTTTTTTTGACAAAACTCTTTATTTTTTTTATAATGTGTGTTATAATAATCTGGTAGTATTGTAACATGGCGAAAAAATCTTTTAAAAAGTAGTATGGAAGGATGGTAAAAAAACATGGAAAATCTACAACAAATTCAGGTAACAACAGTTACCGCTTTAATTTTATTTGCATTGGTTATGGTAGCGATAGGAATCTATAGCTACAGAAAAACCAAAACAATCGACGGTTTCTTGCTTGGCGGCAGAAACATAGGAGCATGGGTTTCGGCTTTCGCTTATGGAACATCGTATTTTTCCGCAGTTATATTTATTGGCTATGCAGGTAAACATGGTTGGGATATAGGTGTAGGAAGTATATGGATTGGCGTGGGAAACGCAATTTTGGGTTGCCTTTTAGCATGGATGCTTGCAGCAAAACGCACAAGGCGTATGACGCATAAAATGCAGGCAAAAACAATGCCGGAATTTTTCCAGCTACGTTATTTTTCAAAGCCGATGAAAATTTTTGCCGCTGTCATTATTTTTGTGTTTCTTGTTCCCTATTCTGCGGCAGTCTATAAGGGCCTTGGCTCAATGTTCAATACAATATTCCCAACAGTTTCAGTCAATTATTGTATGCTTGTTATTGCAATTTTAACAGCAGTATATCTTGTTTTAGGTGGATATTTTGCCACTGCATATACCGATTTTGTTCAAGGTATAATAATGATAGTCGGCGTATTTGCTATGGTTTTTGCCATTGTAAAGTCTGATGCAGTAGGTGGCTTTGGCGAATGGTTTGTACGTCTTGGCGAAATTTCCGATAATGGAGATGGAATTACAGGAGCACAACTTACAAGTATAATAGGAGGAAACAAATGGAAGTTTCTCTGTACGAACATTCTTCTTACAAGCTTTGGAACCTGGGGACTTCCTCAGATGGTAACAAAATATTATGCTATTAAGAACGAAAATTCAGTAAAACAAGCTACAATTATATCTACATTTTTCTGCCTTATAATTGGTTTTGGAGCGTATTTTATAGGCTCTCTTTCAAGACTTGTTTTAAATAATCAGTTGCCACAAGGAGGCCATGATGCAGTCATTCCCCAAATGCTTATATCATCGTTGGGTAACGGAACTGCAACGGTTGTGATTTTGGCAGTGATACTTATACTTTTGCTTTCGGCATCAATGTCAACTCTTGCATCGGTGGTTTTAACATCTTCATCTGCAATTTCAGTTGACCTTCTGCCCGAAGTTTCAAAGAAATTCAATGATAAAAATCAAGTTAAGGTATCAAGAATACTTTGCCTTTTGTTTGTTGCATTATCATATCTTTTTGCAACTATGAATTTGTCAATTATAGTTAACATAATGTCTTTTTCATGGGGAGTTGTTTCAGGCTGCTTCATAGGTGCATACATATGGGGTATATATTGGAAAAAGACCACAAAAGCAGGAGCATGGGCAGGAATGATAGGAGGATTGCTTACAGTTGTAATTTCTACAATTGTTCTCTCAGCTATGGGCGGATTTTCAACAGCAGTTTCAAAAACTCCCGAAATGGGTGTCGCCGCAATGGCAGTTTCAATTATACTTGTTCCTGTTGTAAGCTTGTTTACTAAAAAGCCCGAGCAGGAAAAATTAGCAGAAATTTTTGAATAATATGGAATAGGTGATTGTAAAAATTTAATTTTTACAATCACCCCGATAATATTAAATTTTAGGAGAAGATAAAAATGCCGATTACGGATTTATTAGAAAAAAATGCAAGGGAATGTCCCAACGATGTAAGTCTTGTGGAAATCAACCCTCAGCTTATGGAAAAAACTAAGGTTACATGGCGTGAATATTCACTTATTGAGCCTATGAATGCTAAAAAAACAAGACGTGAGATGACATGGGCAGAATTTGACAAAGCAGCAAACAGATTTGCAAATCTTTTGCTGTGCAGAGGCATAAAAAAAGGAGATAAAGTAGCAATACTTCTTATGAACTCTTTAGAATGGTTGCCAGTCTATTTTGGTATTTTAAAATCGGGAGCTCTTGCAGTCCCCTTAAATTATCGTTATACAGCGCAGGAAATTAAATATTGTCTTGGTTTGGCAGATGTAAGTGCTTTGGTTTTTGGCTCTGAATTTATAGGCAGAGTTGAAGAAATATGCGAAAGAATTCCAAAGGTTAAGCAACTTTTTTATGTGGGAGAGGATTGCCCCACATTTGCAGAAAACTATGAGCTTTTGGTTACATATTGTTCCTCAAAAAAACCAGATGCATATATAACTGAGGAAGATGATGCGGCAATTTATTTTTCTTCGGGAACGACAGGTTTTCCAAAGGCAATACTTCATAAGCATAAAAGTCTTTCTCATTCTGCGGTTGTTGAGCAGAAGCACCATGGACAAAAAGAAGGTGACGTATTTTTGTGCATTCCTCCGCTTTATCATACAGGGGCAAAAATGCATTGGTTCGGAAGTCTTATATCCTGCACAAAAGCAGTTTTGCTAAAGGGTGTAAAGCCTGAATGGATTATGGAATGTGTATCCCAAGAAAAGTGCAGCATAGTATGGCTTTTAGTACCCTGGGCGCAGGATATTTTAGATGCAATAGACAGTGGGGAAATAAACTTAAGAGAATATGAGCTTAAGCAGTGGAGATTGATGCACATTGGTGCACAGCCGGTTCCTCCAAGTCTTATAAAAAGATGGAAAACTCACTTCCCTGACCACGATTATGACACAAACTATGGTCTTAGTGAATCAATAGGACCGGGATGTGTTCATCTGGGAGTTGAAAATATACACAAGGTAGGAGCTATAGGCAAAGCAGGCTATGGTTGGGAAACCAAAATTGTTGATGAAAAAAGGAATGAAGTATCTTTCGGAGAAGTGGGTGAGCTTGCAGTAAAGGGCCCCGGTGTAATGACCTGCTATTATAATGATGAGGCGGCAACAAAGGCAGTTTTAGCGGACGGCTGGCTTTTCACTGGCGATATGGCACAGGAGGATGAGGATGGATTTATCTATCTTGTAGATCGCAAAAAGGATGTCATAATCTCAGGCGGAGAAAACATATATCCCGTTCAGATAGAGGACTTTTTAAGAAAGCATGATGCAATAAAGGATGTTGCAGTCATAGGTCTTCCCGACCCACGTTTGGGAGAAATTACTGCTGCAATTATTGAAATCAAAGAAGGTATGACTTGCCAAGAGGAAGATATAAGAGATTTTTGCATGGAGCTTCCCCGATACAAGCGTCCGAATAAAATAATATTTGCCGATGTACCCAGAAACCCGACAGGTAAGATTGAAAAGCCGAAATTAAGAGAAATTTATTGCGGTGAAAGTCTTGTTGCAGCGCAGATTAACAGCTGAGGCAGGTTTTAAACGAGGTATAGGAAATAATCTTATGCCTCGTTAAGTTGTTTTATTTATAAAAACAGGAAAGGATTTGATTTTTTGAAGGAATTATTACTTGGAAATGCTGCGGTTGCACGCGGTGCATATGAGGCAGGAGTAAGCGTTGTAGCATCTTACCCCGGCACACCCAGCACAGAGATAACTGAAAATATTGTTAAATATGATGAAATTTATGCCGAATGGGCACCAAATGAAAAGGTGGCGTGCGAGGTTGCAATTGGTGCATCTGTAGGCGGTGCAAGAAGTATGACTTGCATGAAGCATGTAGGTCTTAATGTAATGGCAGACCCGGTTTTTACTGCAAGCTATACAGGAGTAAATGGCGGTTTTGTTTTGTGCGTTGCAGATGACCCCGGAATGCATTCTTCTCAAAATGAGCAGGATTCAAGACATTACGCAAAGGCTTCAAAAATTCTTATGCTGGAGCCCGCAGACAGCGCAGAATGTAAGGAATATACAAAGCTTGCATATGATTTGAGTGAAGAATATGACACCCCTGTATTTTTAAGACTTTCCACAAGGGTTTCACATTCTCAAGGCTTAGTAAATATAGAGGAAAGAAAAAATATACCTTTAAAGGACTATGAAAAAAATTCTCCCAAAAATGTAATGATGCCTGCATATGCAATAAAGCGTCATGTTGTTGTTGAAGAGAGAATGGCGGCACTTTCAGAGCTTGCAGAAAAAATTGATATAAATACTGTAGAGTATAATTCTGATGAGATTGGAATTATAACATCGGGAATTACATATATGTATGCAAAAGAGGCTCTTGGCGATAAAGCAAGCTATCTAAAGCTCGGCATGGTATATCCCATGCCCGTTGAAAAAATAAAAGAGTTTAGCAAAAAGGTTAAAAAGCTTTATGTAATAGAGGAGCTTGACCCATTTATAGAAGAGCATTGCAAGGCTTTGGGAATTGAAGTAATAGGAAAGGACAGCTTTACACTTTTGGGTGAATATACACCTACTATGATAAAAAGTGTAGTGCTTGGCGAAAAGGCACCAGAGTTTGAAGAGGTAGAGGAAAATCTTCCTGCACGTCCGCCTGTTATGTGCGCAGGTTGCCCTCACAGAGGAACTTTTTATGTTTTAAAAAAGCTTGGGCTTACAGTTTCGGGTGATATAGGTTGCTATACTCTCGGAGCGGTTGCCCCCCTTGATAGCATGGACACCACCCTTTGCATGGGTGCAAGCATAGGTATGGCTATGGGTATGGTTAAGGCAAGAGGTAAGGATTTTGCTAAAAAAGTTGTTTCGGTTATTGGAGATTCTACCTTTATGCATTCAGGGATAACAGGACTTGTAGATGTTGTGTATAACAAGGGAAATAACACAATTATTATTCTTGATAATTCCATAACTGGAATGACAGGACATCAGGATAATCCTACAACGGGAAAAACAATCCGAGGTGAGGAGACCAAGCAGGTAAACCTTGTGGCTTTGTGTAAATCAATCGGAGTAGAGAGAATTGTTGTTGCCGACCCATTTGATTTAAAGAATTTTGAAAATGTGGTAAAGACTGAACTTGAAAAAGACGAGGTTTCGGTAATTATTGCTCAGCGCCCTTGTGCTTTATTAAAGACAGTAAAATATTCAGGACATTGCAAAATTACCGATAAGTGCAAGAAATGTAAGGTGTGCATGAGATTGGGATGCCCTGCAATAAGCGAGAAAGACGGAAATATAATTATTGACAAAACACAATGCAACGGATGTGGACTCTGCGTTAATGCTTGTCCCTTTGGTGCTATTGAAAAGGAGGACTAAGACTATGACAAAGAATATTATGATAGTTGGAGTAGGCGGTCAGGGAACATTGTTGGCAAGCCGAATTTTGGGAAATCTTGTCATAGGCGAAGGCTATGATGTAAAGGTATCAGAGGTTCATGGAATGAGCCAACGTGGCGGAAGTGTTGTAACTTATGTAAAATATGGCGATAAGGTGTATTCTCCTATTATAGATAAGGGTGGTGCCGATATTATTTTAGCATTTGAAATGCTTGAGGCGTACAGAGCTTTGCCTTTCTTGAAAAAGGGAGGAAAGATGCTTGCAAACACTCAAAAAATTGACCCTATGCCTGTAATTGTGGGGAAAATGGAATATCCAAATAATATAGGAGAAAAGTTAAAAGAAAAGGTGGATTTAACCACAATTGATGCTCTTTCTCTTGCCCAAGAGGCAGGAAACATAAAGGCAGTAAATGTTGTTTTAATTGGAGTGTTAGCAAAAAATTCCGAAATTCCTTATGAAAAATGGGTAGCTGCCATTGAAAAGACAGTGCCTCAAAAATTTCTTGAAATTAATAAAAAAGCATTTGATTTAGGATATAATTCAGTAAAGTAAAAATGGAGGCGAATATAAAATGGGAATTTTTAATGAAAAAATTGAAACAATGGACCGTGCCGAAATAAGAAAACATCAGCTGGAAAAGTTGCAATGGCAGGTTAAAAGGGTATATGAAAATGTGCCTATGTATAAACAAAGAATGGATGAGGCAGGAGTAAAGCCAGAGGACATAAAAACCTTGGAGGATTTGGCAAAGCTACCATTTACTACAAAACAGGACTTGAGAGATTATTATCCCTTTGATTTGCTTGCAGTTCCCAAAAAAGACATAGTAAGAATTCATGCCTCGTCAGGCACAACAGGCCGTCAAATTGTTGCAGGCTACACTAAAAATGACCTTGATATGTGGGCAGAAGCAATGGCAAGACAAATAAGCGCTGCAGGCGGTGATGAAAATTCAGTTGTCCAAGTGTCTTATGGCTATGGACTTTTCACTGGAGGCTTGGGCGCTCATGGCGGTGCAGAAAAAGTTGGTGCAATGGTAATTCCGACATCTTCAGGGAATACTGAAAGACAAATTCGTTTTATGTGTGAACTTGGAACAACCCATTTGTGTTGCACACCATCTTACGCAATGTATCTTGGCGAAACTGTAAAGGAGATGGGAGTAAAGGACCAGCTAAAACTAAAGGCGGGAATTTTCGGAGCAGAGCCATGGACCGAGGATATGCGTCATCAAATTGAAGAATTGCTGGGTTTAAAAGCATATGATGTGTATGGATTGACTGAAATTATGGGCCCTGGAGTTTCTTATGAATGTTCAGAGCAACAGGGCATGCATGTGTGCGAGGATTTATGTATTCCCGAAATAATAGACCCGGATACAGGAGAGGTTTTGCCTGAAGGCTCTTTTGGTGAGCTTGTGTTCACTACTATCACAAAGGAAGGTCAGCCCCTTATTCGTTATCGCACCCGTGACCTTTGCATTTTGGATTATTCAAAGTGTAAATGTGGAAGAACTCATGTAAGAATGAAGAAACCTGCAGGACGTACCGATGATATGCTGATTATCAGAGGTGTAAATGTGTTCCCGTCACAAATTGAAGAGGTTCTTCTCAAGGTTGGTGGAGATATCACTCCTAATTATCAGATTATTGTTGGAAGAGAAAATAATACTGATACTTTGGAGGTTCAGGTTGAAATGTCAGACCATTTCTTCTGCGACGATGTAAAATCAATAGAAATAGTGGAAAAAACCATAAAAGAAAGACTTAGAAATGTTCTGGGCTTGGGAGCAAAGGTAACTTTAGTAAATCCAAAGTCTATTACCAGAAGTGAAGGCAAGGCAAAGAGAGTAATTGACACAAGAAAGCTTGTGTAAATAAAGACAGAAAGGCGATGTGAATTTATTATGAAGATAAAACAAATTTCAGTTTTTGTTGAGAATAAGTCTGGAAATTTAGCAGATGTTACAGGCTTGCTTGCATCAAATAAGATTGATATCGGAGCACTTTCGCTGGCAGATACAACTGATTTTGGTATTGTAAGAATGATTGTTTCAGATACACAAAAAGCAGTGGACATTTTAAAATCTAAAGGCTTTGCAGTAAAGTGTACCGAGGTTACAGCTATAGCAGTAGAAGATGTTCCTGGTGGTCTTTCAAAGATTTTGGAGGAAATGAAAGAAAAAAATATTGCAGTTGAATATATGTATGCATTTGTAGGAAAGAGTGAAAGCTGTGCAATGGTTGTAATGCGTGTATCAGACCCTGATGCAGCAGAGCTGATTTTCAAAGATGAAAATATCCCTGATTTGGAGCATATATATCGCGGATAAATAAAAACTAAAAAAAGAGACTGTTCTGATTGAACCGACCATCAAAAGTTAGACAAAAAAGCTAACGATTAGGGGTCGGTTCAGTATATAAAAAGACAGCCTCTTTTTTGATATATATAATTTTTTAAAATCCCTTGCAAATAAACTAAAAATATGTTATAGTTAAATTAAGATATAAAGAAAAATAAGGGAAAAAGAGGAGTTATTAAAAGGTCAGGATAAGTAAATAGGAGATTTAAATTATGACAGAGCCGGTTTTGCTATACACAAAAAAATTTAACGCTGAAGTTTTTTAAAATAGCATTGCTTTGTCTTTTTTGTTTTTAAAGCACATAACTAAAAACTGTCCATTTATCCATTGTTGTTAATTTATTTTGAAAGGAGTATATTAATGAAAAAAGGAGTTTTTGTACTTATAATTGTTATATTAGCTATTTTAATTGGATACTCTGTGAGTATATCAAATAAAAAAGCAACTCCTGATGAACAAATTAAAATAGCAATATATCCATCATCAGGAGGATTATCCGAAACATATTATTTTGCGCTAACTACTGATGGACAAATGTTAGTTAAAAAAGGTACAAGAGCGGGAGACGATATTACAAAAACTTCTTTTATAATAGAAAATGGTGTTTATGATTATAAATATGAAAAAAAACAAATAGCGTCTTCTAAGGTTAGTAAAATTATGGGTTTGATTAATAAAGTTTATGAAGGTAGTTATGATACAAGTGCGGAAGAGATTCTTGACAGCTGGTGTGTTCAGATTCTTTATAAAGAAAAGATTATTAAACAAGACTATTGGCAGAATATTTCGCCTCAAGTAAAAACTTTGATTGATGAATTTATCAAAATGTCGCCTATAGAAGTTGATTTGCATGGATGGTCATAGAAAGGTAAATATGTATGAATAGCATAACAGATTCGTTCTTTTGTTTTACGCGCCTAAACGGAAAAGACATTTTTTAAATTATCAGACAGCCTAACCCACATTTTTTGCTTGTCCTATTGTGTTTTAGAATAAATACTGAATTGGAAGTTTTTTGAAAGGAAGTTATTTTAATGGTAAAGATAAAGTGCAGAAAATGTCATAAAGAGTACAGAAAAATATTTTATGGTTATAAAATTATATGTCCTTATTGCAATTGTGTAACAATAATGAATAATTTTAAAGAAGTAAGAATTTTAAAATTTTGTTTGTTTTTATTTGTATTTTTTAGTGCGCATTGGACTATCGATAAAATTAATCTTTATATGCCCAGATGGTGTGCTATGATTTTAGCGTGTATATTACTTGTTAGTATAAGCCAAATTTGTTATAGCATACTTGTTTCTTTTATATACCGGAGAAAATTCAAATAAAGTTAAATAAGCTATTTAAGTACATAATTACAAGGAGATAGTTTCGAAAACAAAAAAAGCCAATACAAGAGAACTTATTTCTTGGGTTTCTATATTGGTAGGGGGTATGAATAAGTAGAAGCACAGGAGCACTAAATGAACATATAATTTTTTTGTTGTCCTCTTGTGTTATTTATAA
>JAZURZ010000039.1:0-2611 GCA_045606465.1 Clostridia bacterium
CCTCCAAAAGTGTCTAACTTTTGGGGTGCATATCATTTTAAGGGGTGTGGGGAAAATCGAAATCCCCAAAACCTTTGCTTCTTTCGGTTACGAAAGAAGGTCTCCCTCCCTTATTCTCCTGCTTTTTTAGAAATTGTAAAAACTGCAAAAAATCCTGCCGCTGCAGTGAGTAAACACAATGGAATTTCCAAGCCTGTTGGCACACCGGGGAAAAGCTCCCTAAGTGAGCCTAAAACAAAGCCTAAAATTATAAGATATGTAGCCAAAGGATACTTTCTCATTAATGAATCCATAGCCTTTGCAGTCCCGACAGTTCCCAACACAACACCAATTGCTATTGGTATAAGGGGCAAAATCAAAAGTGATGCCACCGACTTCATTACAATTTCGTAAAGTCCAAGCATAAGTAACATCTGTGACACACTTATTCCTGGTAACACTAAAGCCGCCGCAATTATAACTCCGCCCAAAATTTGTATTGCTAAACTTGTTATGCTAAACTCTTCAGAGGGTGCAAAAAGTCCCTCAGGAAGAAGTGCAATAAGGCTTACAATCACAATTCCTATTATTGGATAAATAATGGTCTTTGCCGAAAACTCCTTCACTCCTGCACAGCGATATATCATGGGTACTCCGCCTGCAACTGCGCCTATAAAGAAATATCTTGTAGGCATGGGAAAGTTTTCTATAAGCTCTAAAATTGAATTTGAAAAAAGCACCATTCCAAGTCCTGCGCCTGCCACGCATAGCAAAAGAAAAATTATGCTTTTTTTGTCGAACTTTAACGCTTTTGTAACAGCGCTTATCATTTTGTCGTAAATTCCAAGTATCATTGCCATGGATCCGCCCGAAACTCCCGGGACTGTCATTGTGCCGCCTATGCACAAGCCTTTTAAAAATGTCACTATTGCATTTTTCATGTTTTTTGACTATTCCTTTCTGCTTTTTGTTACATTTTTTCTTGTTTTTAAGTTCTTTTTATATTCTTTCATCGGCAAGCAGCTTTTTGTTGTATTCATTTAAAAAGCTTTTTGCACATTCTATGTCGCTTTTATGCTCGATATGCTTACCTTTTCTTTTCATGGTGTTTTCACAACCCTTGCCTGCAACAAGCACTACAGTATCGCCCACAGCCGAAAAAATTGCTTTTTTTATTGCCTCGCACCTATCAGGAATTATCTCACACTTTCCCGACGCCTTTTTCACATACCCCTCAATACAAGAGCAAATATCAGCTAAATTCTCAAAATCAGGGTCGTCCTCGGTTATGAAGGTCATGTCGGAATTTTCTCCCGACAAAAGTCCCATGTCCTCTCTGCGGCTGTAAGCCTTTCCACCAGGACAGCCAAAAACAGTGTGAATTTTCCTTCCCTCAAATTCCTCTTTTATTGATTTATATAAGGTTTCAAAACTCAGCTTGTTGTGGGCATAATCCACTATCACAATGACCTTGTCATCAAGGCTTTTTAGTATCTCCATTCTTCCCTCGACTCTTGCCTTTGACAGCCCCTTTTTCATAAACTCGCATGGCACTCCTAAAGCATAGCAGACAGAAATTGCCGCAAGAGCGTTTTGCACATTGAAAAATCCCGGCATCGGGAGCACAAATTCCTCGTCAAATTCATCTGAGCGAACAAAAAAGGAGGTTTTTGTCCCTACTTTTTTTATGTTGTAGGCATAAAGGTCGGCAAACTCATCTTCAACACTGAAGGTAAGCACCCTTTGACACTTTGACGCAGCATATTTAACCTCTTCAACCCTGAGGGTGTCAAGACTCACACAAGCAGTGTCGCATTGCGAAAAAAGCTTTAGCTTTGAAGCAAAATAGTCCTCAAAATCAGGATGCTCAATGTCGCTTATGTGGTCTTCCCCAATGTTAAGATAACAGCCAATATTAAAATTTACGCCATATACCCTTTCATATTTTAATGCCTGACTTGAAACCTCCATAATCATATATGAAAGCTTGCTTTTTTTTGCATTGTCAAAATGCTTGTGAAGCTCTAATGGCTCAGGAGTTGTTATGTGCGATTTTTCAAGACTCTTCCCGTCATAGGTTTCTATTGAGGATATTATACCACTTGGGAAACCTTTCTTTGCCTTTTCATACTCATCTAATATATATTTAATAAAAAAAGCTGTAGTAGATTTTCCCTTAGTCCCTGTTATGCCCACAAGCTTTAAGTTTTTCCATACATTGTCATAGAACAAATTGACTATGACCCCCATGGCACGTCTTATATCATCCACTATTATATGGTCGCAGTCAACATCATATTTTTTTGTAGAAACATAGCAGACTGCACCTTTTTCTATTGCCGCTTTTAAATACTCCTCTTTAAAGCCTGCACCCTTGCATATAAAAAGAGTGTTCTTTTTTATGTCTTGGGAATTATATGATATATATTCAATTTCCCTTGATGGCAAAAAAGAGCCTTTGGCTTTAACTCCTGCCTCAGCAAGAGTGGCATTGTAATTTTTTAGTTTGGGCATTTTCTTTATCTCAACTTTCTTTCATCTCTTTTTAATGTTAGAATTATTTTTGTTAAAAAAACAAAAAAACAACCTATCTTTCCCTTCAACTCACTAACAAAAACCTTACCACGGGGTC
>JAZURZ010000040.1:0-14753 GCA_045606465.1 Clostridia bacterium
AGCTGCCGCAGGCAATTTAGCTGAGCTTGCTCAATTTAGCTCGCCGTCACGCGAATTTACTCTAAAGGGCACACAGTAGCTGAATAGATTTAACTTGAGTTAAATCTATTCTACTATACTGTTTTTTCAAAATCAATACATAATAATATCTTTTTACATCACCTATTGCCAAAAGATGATATATTTTGATATTGACTTATCTTTATTGGTATGTTACCATATTGGCAAATAATTAAGATTTATTGAGGTCTTTATTCTATGAACATTACAAAAAAAGAAATTTTAAAAAACAAAAAATTCTGGGTAATTATCTGCATGTTTATCGCCATTACCACAACAGGAATTATATTCGGGCAAAAATGGTATCGCATTCTTCCCCTTTACATCTCCTTGTTTGTAATGATGATGCAAGCCAAAGCTAATCGCTATGGTTACATAATTGGTGGACTAAATGCGGTTTTATATGCCATAGTAAATGTTTCTCTAAAGCTTTATGCAGCAGCAGTATCGGCATTTTTCTTTTCCTTTCCGATGCAGATTTTCACATTTATATTATGGAACAAGCGTGCATATAAGCAATCTACCGAATTCAGGAAATTTTCAAAAAAACAAAGCATCATCTTCTATGCTCTGCTTGTAATTGTTTGGATTATAGCATTTTTTGCAACAGAAAATTCAGATTCTCCCTATAGAATTTTAGATAATACAAGTTCTATTTTGGGAATAGCAGTTACCATAATATGCTTATTCTCTTTTATTGAATATACCTATCTGCAGCTTGTGAGCTCTGTTTTGACAATTTTCTTATATATCCAGATGATAACTGACAATCCGGCACAAATAACTTATCTTATATATTCGTGCTATTCCTTTGCCTGTGTTTTTATGGGCACCAAATATGTGCGAAAATTATATAAAGAGCAAAACCAATCAGAAAAACAAAAAGAACAACACCAAAAAAAGGAGAGTGTAAAAAATGATTAACCTTGGAACAAAACGTGAATGTTTCTTTGACGACTTTTTCTTCGACAAAGAAAAAACCACTGCAAGACTTTTGCCTCATCAGGCGCAAATTAAAGAAGTAGGGCTTACCTTCACAGACGATTGGGAAAGCGATGGCATTTCATATCCCCACTTCTTCTATGATGAGGGCATATATAAAATGTACTATGTTGCCTATGCAAAATCCCAAAATGAAGGTGAGGCAAAACCCACCAGAAAATATCACATTGCCTATGCCGAAAGTAAGGACGCCATAAATTGGGTAAAACCAAAGCTTGGCATTTGCGAATGGAAAGGCTCCAAGGAAAATAATATTGTTGTAGATTCTACATTCGACATAAAGCCTTTTATTGATAATATGTATGTATTCCGCGACGACAATCCCGATTGTCCTCCCGACAGAAAATATAAAGGTATTTGTTCAAAAGACTCAGCATTGTGGGCATTTTATAGTGAGGATGGTCTTCACTTTAGAACAGGTTGCAAAATCACCGATAGGGGTGCGTTTGATACATTAAATATTATACTTTGGGACAATGAAGCAAAGCTTTATCGTGGCTATATAAGAGGCTTCCACGAAATAGGCGACCTTGAGGGCAAGGATGAATTTGACGAAAGACCTCTTGAGCTTCCCGATGATGTAAGAAATTTAAGAGTGCGTGATATAAGATATATTGAATCTAAGGATTTTGAAAGCTGGACTCGTCCTAAATTACTTATCTTTAAAGGAAAGAAAGACATTCCCCTTTACACAAATAACGTAACACACTATGACCGTGCTCCCCATATCTTTATTGGTTTCCCAACAAGATATGTGGAAAGACCAGGCTGGTCAAAAGCATATGACGTTCTTTGCGGCAAGGAAGAGCGTCTTGAAGCAATGAAGGAGCACCCACGCATAGGTCTTGCAATTACCGACTGCATTTTCATGTGCTCACGTGATGGTGTCAATTTCACAAGATATGATAAAGCTTATATAACCCCTGGCGTTGAACATGACTATAATTGGGTATATGGCGATGGTTATCCATCACATGGATTTATAAAGACACCATCTCATGTAAGTCCCAATGCAGACTATGAGCTTTCATTTTATTGCATGGGAAATCATCGTTCCGCTGAGCCCTCAAGCTTGGTACGCTATAGCATAAGACAGGATGGTTTCTGCTCTTTAAATGCAGGCGAAAAGGAAGAAGTTGTTGTTACAAAGCCTTTCTCATTTGAGGGCTCAAAGCTTTTTGCAAACATTTCCACATCAGCAGCAGGCTATCTTTACTTCGAAATAAAAAGTCTTGAAGATGGTAAGGTTATAAAAAGCTGCGAAATGTTTGGCGACAAAATTGATAAGGAAATCGGCTTTGATGAAGACATATCTCTCCTCTCAGGCAAAGAGGTTGTTATGATAATTCGTATGTACGACGCTGACATTTATTCAATAAAGTTTGAAAAGTAAGAGATAAAAATTCTTGCATACAAACAAAAGAACTCCAAAAATATATATTTTTGGAGTTCTTTTGTTTGATTTTTTAATGGGTACTCCCCTTATAAATTATATAAATGTGCATATATTCCATTCTTTTTTAATAACTCCTCGTGAGTTCCCTGCTCCTCAATTCCATTTTGGGTAAGAACCAAAATAATATCGGCATTTTTTATAGTGGTAAGCCTGTGTGCAATGGTAAAGACTGTCCTTCCTTTAGAAAGCTCCTCTAAAGAGCGTTGCACAAGCTTTTCGCTTTCATTGTCAAGCGCCGAGGTTGCCTCATCTAAAAGCAATATAGGAGGATTTTTTAAAAATACCCTTGCTATGCTTATTCGTTGCTTTTGTCCTCCCGAAAGTTTTACTCCTCTCTCGCCAACATAGGTGTCATAGCCATTTGGAAGCTCCCTTATAAATTCGTCCGCTCCTGCACGACGTGCTGCCTCTATTATTTCCTCTTTTTTAGCATCTGGCTTTCCATAAGCAATATTTTCTCCTACAGTTCCCGAAAAAAGATAAACATCCTGTTGAACAACACCAATTTGATTTCTCAAAGACTTTATTGTAATATTGCGAATGTCCTCTCCGTCTAAAATTATACGCCCCGAAGTCACATCATAAAACCTCGGAATAAGATTGCAGACGGTGGTTTTTCCGCTGCCTGAAGGTCCCACAAGCGCCACCGACGAGCCTGCAGAAATTTTTAAATTCAGCTTGGTCAGCACATTTTTATCGGCATCGGTATATTTAAAATCAACATTCTCAAAATTAATTTCCCCCTTGGCATGCTTTATTTCTATAGCGTCAGGGCTTTGTTTTATGTCCGACTCTTCGTCCATTATTTCTATAAATCTTTCAATTCCCGTCATGCCACGCTGAAATTGCTCTGTAAATTCAATAAGGGTTCTGATGGAGGCTAAAAGAGTGCTTACAAAAAGCAAATATGCCACAAGGTCGGCAGGTGTAATTTTTCCATTTATCATAAAAAGCGAGCCTGCCAAAACAACAGTTATATGCATAAATCCCTCAAAGAAACGATTTGTGCAATGAAAGCCTGCCATGTATTTATAGGCATAGGTTTTTATTTTTAAGAAAAGATTGTTGCCTTTTTCAAACTTTTCCATTTCAATGTCCTCGTTAGCAAAGGACTTTACAACCCTTATTCCCAAAAGACTGTCCTCAATTTGCGCATTTAGTTCTCCCACTTGCACTCTGGACTCCTTAAAAGCATCACGCATTCTGCCTCGAAAACGCATGGTGAAAAAAAGCATCAGGGGTAAAATCATAAATATTATTATAGTCAGGAGGGGATTTATCCCTGCAAGAATTACAAAAGAAACAATAACTTTCATCGATAATATAAAAAGGGTTTCGGGACAATGATGAGCAAACTCCGTCACATCAAACAAATCGCTTGTTATTCTTGACATAATCTGACCTATTTTGGTGTCAGAAAAATAGGCATAGGAAAGGGTTTGAAGATGGGAAAATAAATCGTTTCTCATGTCGCTCTCAAGCCTTACTCCCATAACATGCCCAGTATTTGACATATAGTAGTTTGCGCAGGTGTCTATTATTCTCAAAACAAAATACAAAAGGCAAAGTTTTATTATCACGCTCACACTCAAGGCTCCTATATTGGTGGTTGCCAGTTGTGTTATGTGGCGTACTATCATAGGAAAAACCAACTCGCACACCGTTGTAAGCGATGCACATAAAAGGTCTAAAATAAGTATTTTTTTATATTTTTTGTAGTAAGGCACAAATCTTTTTATAAGATATGATGTCTTCATGGCACTTTTCTTCACGCCTTTTGCATCTCCTTTTTTATATTTTTTTAGGTAATTGCAAAACTGACATTTCACAATTACCTACATAAATTTTTTTATTCTTTTTCATGCTTATACACATCTGCTACCTCGCTGATGGTTATAAAGGCTTTTTCATCTATTTCATGGACCATGTCCCTCATTTTTGAAATCTGAAATCTGTTTACAATAAAATAAAGCATGGTTTTATCAGTATTGGAATAGCCGCCTTTTGCGGGGATTTTTGTAATTCCGCTTTCAAAAGCATCCATAAGATGCTTAGCTATTTCATCGGGATGATTTGTCACAATCATAACTGCCTTCGAGCGGTCAATACCCTCTACTATAAAGTCAATGGTTTTTAAGCCTGCGCCATAGGTCACTACAGAATAAAGAGGCAATATCCAGCTGTTTAAGACAATTCCGCTTATGCAATACAAAATCACATTGTATATCATAACAAAGGTTCCTACTGATATTCCAAGACGTTTTGAAAAAATAACCGACATAACCTCTATTCCGTCAATAGCACCGCCATAGCGTATGGTAAGACCACTGCCAACGCCCGAAACAAGACCTCCGAAAAGAGCGCAGAGCAAAAGGTCATCGCCTGCAAGAGGGGACACCATGCTCACATCAATGGGAAGGACATCGGTTATGAGCCACGCACCTATAGAATAAATCAAAACTGCATACAAAGAATAAATTGTAAAGATTTTTCCCTGCTTTTTTAAGCCATAGAAAAACAAAGGAAAATTAAGAATAATAAGAAAAAATGAAAGCGAAAGATATTGGGGAGTTATTTGTGACAAAAGCATAGACGTTCCTGAAATCCCGCTGTCATAAAGCTTTACAGGGGCAAGAAACACCGTTACTCCAAAGGAGTTTATAAAGCCTGCTATTGTAAGCATGACAAAATTATAAAATTTCAAACCCGATGTTATTTTTTTGAAATTCACTCTTTTTTCTCCTTTTTTTAAAAATTTTTACAATCACTTATTAAAAAATTTATAAAATGCAGTTTTTACAATTTTTTAATCCGATACTTTAAGGCTTCTCATACTTTTTAAAAGTTCATTACTTAATTCCTGAAGCTCCTCCACCACAGGCTTTTCCTCGTAATACTTATCATAATATATCGGCTCTCCAAAGCTCATTGTAATTTTAGAAAACCATTTATAATCTCCCGATATGTATGCAGGAACAATAGGTACCCTTGCTCTTGTCGCAAGCATTACCGCTCCCGGCTTTGCCTCTGTTACCTCGTCATTTTTTATTCTTCCGCCCTCGGGGAATATAATCATAACCTCATTATTTTTTAAAATTTTCAAAGAGCCTTTAATGGCACCCACGTCCCCTTTTCCTCTTTGAATGGGAAATGCTCCAAGAGCAGTTATAACAGCACCAAAAAGCTTGTTTTTAAAAAGCTCCGCTTTTGACATAAATCTTAATTTTCTTGGTGTGCAAAAAGCCGCAATTGCCGGATCCCAGTTGCTTTTATGGTTAATTGCTAAAATCACACCACCTTCTTTAGGAAAATTTTCCTTTCCAAGTACCTTTATTCTGAAAACTAAAAGCTTCACAAAAAATTTTGCCACCGGCACAACAATATTATAAAACATTTTCTTTACGCTCCCAAATCAATTTTTTCCTTTATAAGAGTTTTTACCCGCTCTGATACCTCGTCAAAGCTCATAACTGATGAATCAATTAAAATTGCATCCTCTGCCTGCTTTAATGGCGCAAAATCACGATTCGAATCGTTATAGTCACGCTTTTTTATGTCTTCTTTTAATTCCTCAAAAACACAAGGACTTCCCCTTTGCAAAAGCTCGGCATAGCGTCTTTTTGCACGTTCCTCTAATGATGCAGTCAGATATATTTTAAGCTGTGCATCGGGCAAAACATAGGTGCCTATATCACGTCCGTCCATTATTACAGAATATTTTTTTGCAAGCTCTCTTTGAAGTTCTACAAGCTTTAATCTCACTGCAGGAATTACTGCAATGGCAGATGCTCCCATAGAAACTTCGTTTTCCCTTATTTTTTCCGAAACGTCCTCTCCATTTAGAATAATTATCTGGGTATGGTCACGATATTGCATATCTATTTTTATGTTGTCTAAAACAGGAATAAGTGACTCTTCCTCTATGGGAATATTGTTTTTTATAGCATAAAGCGCCGAGGCTCTATACATTGCCCCTGTATCCACATATACAAATCCTAATTCCTTTGCAACAGCCTTTGCTATTGAACTTTTGCCTGCCCCTGCCGGTCCGTCTATCGCAACTGCAATATTTTTCATTTTCTTATCCTTACCCTTTCCTTATTCATCAATTAAATCGGGGCGAAGACTCCTCGCTCCCTTTAAATATATATGCTTTATTTCGTCCAATTTTTTGTCAGTATTCATTTGCAAAAGTATGCGCACACACTTTTTTAATGCTCCCTCTACAGGAATTTCCGACATACACATTAAAGGCACATTTGTTATTCCAAGCTCTCTTGCTGCAACTGCAGGAAAAACTGCATTAAGGTCGGGAGTGAGTGTAAATATTATTTCCACAAGGCTTTCTTTATCGACCTCGTTTTTTTCTAACATCGCCTTTAAAAGCTCAGTTGTTGCTTTTAAAATCTCAGCTTTGTCATTATTTTCTACAGTTATTGCTCCCCTTATTGCTCTTACCATTTTTATAACCTTCCCTTTCGCTATCTTCTTATATTTTAAGACAATGTCATAACAAAATTAAAATGTATAATCTCATTTTTTATATTGCACGATGTGAAAGCCCCATTGCTATGTCATTTAAATTAAGAAGCCCTACTGCGAAGAATATGCACACCGCCAGATGACATCCCGAGCGTGCAATTCCTATCTTTCCTCCAAGATTGAGTCCAATTGCTTTGTTGTATATTTGCGATATTGCATCGTGTGCAGCACCAGCCACAGCCCCCTCTTCGGCATGTGATTCACCTATAATTCCTTCACGTTTTGCTGCAACTACTGCCCTTTCTATAATTTTGGGTACAGCCGAAGAAAAATCACCGCCGTAGTCAATTGCTGCTGCCCTTATCCCTAAGTCTGAAAGCTCATTTAAAAGCTCACGTTCCTCTTCTCTTGAGAAGGTCATTGCCATTTTCACAGCCGCTGTTGCAATTTCCTTGCTTCCATTCATTATATTTTCCTCCCTATTTTTAACTTAAGCATTTTCGCCCGCAAGATGCCCCGTCGAAAAGGCTATTTGCAAATTATATCCGCCGGTATAGGCGTCAACATCAATTATTTCTCCTGCAAAATACAAGCCACAAACAAGCTTTGACTGCATGGTTGCAGGGTCAATTTCCTTGACTGAAACTCCTCCCGAGGTTATAATTGCTTCACTTATGTCCCTTAAATTTTTAACTGTGAGGGGCAGTCCCTTTATAAGTTCAACCAAAACTCTTCTTTCTTCTTTTGTCACGCTGCTTGTTTCCTTGTGAGCTTCAATTCCAGATAATTCTATTATAACAGGAATTAAAGCTTTTGGCAACAATTCATCTAAAGCATTTATAAAATGTTTTTTACGAAACTCTAAAAAATCCCTTTGAACACGAGCGTCGAGCTGCTCTTTTGACAAAGCAGGCTTTAAATCTATTTTTATTGAATACTTGTTTTCAGGCAACCCTCTCATATGTGCCGATGCTGAAAGCACCAACGGGCCGCTTATTCCAAAATGAGTAAAAAGCATTTCTCCAAAATCATCAAAAATAAATTTATTTTCCTTATACAGGCTTAATTTTACATTCTTTAAGGAAAGCCCCATAAGCTTTTTTACCCATTCCTCTTTAGTTACTACAGGTACAAGCGAAGGATAAGGCTCTATAATTGTGTGTCCCAACTCCTCTGCCATTTTATATCCTGCCCCGTCTGAACCTGTCAATGGATAGGATTTTCCGCCTGTCGCAAGCACCACGCTGTCCGCCTTTATTATTCCATTCTTGGTTATAACGCCTAAAACCTTGTTTTCTTTTGTCTTTATTCCTATAGCCTCAGCATTTATTTTTTTCACATTCTTTGCAAGCGCAAAGCGGGAGAGTGCCTCGGCGACATCCTTTGCAGAATCCGACACCGGAAAAATTCTTCCGCCTCGCTCCTCTTTTGTCATCACTCCGTGATTTTTGAAAAAATCTATGACATCAGTGTTGGAAAAGCTATAAATTGCACTATACATAAACTTGTGATTCTTAGGGATATTTTTTAAAATATCTTCAATATCAGCAGAATTTGTTATGTTGCACCTTCCCTTGCCTGTAATTCTTACCTTTTTTGCCAGAAGTTTGTTTTTTTCAATAAGAATTACCCTTTCCACACGCTGTGCAAGGACGCCGCATGCCATAAGTCCTGCCGCTCCGCCGCCTATTACAGCAACGCATCTTTTTTCTTTTGCCAACCTTTTTTCCTCTCCTTTTTATAGCCGGAGCCTTATTTTAAAAGTTTTTATTCTTCCTTTTTCTCAATCCGTCGTGTAAAATACCAATTCTCGGCATTTGGATATGTCCTATAATAATTCGGTGCTGCATAGCCGGATAAATCAGGATTTGTAATTATGGCTTTTTCCCTGAAGAAAAGAGGCACAAAAGGCATATCCTGCAAGAAAACCTCTGCAAAAGCCGAAAATTCCTCCCTCATATTCTCCTCTGTGCTATTATTTAAAGAAGAAAGCACCTCATCCATTTTTTCACTCTCGTATGCAAAATAATTTTCTCCGCTTGAAACAAGCTTTGAGGGATCCATATTTTTGTCAAGGGCAATTTCGCCAACAAACATAGAAAAATCCATGTTTCGTATTTTATCTATATACTGCTCATAGGGCAAAGTTTTTAAGTTTATCATTATGCCATTTTTTTCAAAATTTTCTTTTAAGTTTCGGGCTATTGACATTTTTTCAGGGTTATCACGATTGACAAGTATTGCAAGGGTAAGCTCTGCTTCATATGCACCAAAATCCTTGGTGTAAAAGCCATTTTTCATATACCAGCCATCTTGTGCCAAAAGCCCCTCCAAATACTTAGAATCTGCCATAACCTCTATTGCGTCGCTCTCTTTGTCATAAAACCACGCCTTGGGATAAAGAGGAATTTCTGCTCTTACTCCCCTTCCATACATATTTTCTTTTATGATTTTATCCTTGTCTATCAGATAGGATATTGCTCGTCGTATATCCGCCTTTGATAAAATTCCCTCAGAATTATTCATTCCCAAAAAGGTGAGATTGTTTGAAAGATAATTGCAAATAAGTGCTTGTCCTTTTGGTGTATGATGCGAAAGATCCATAAGCTCACTGCTTATTATATCTGCCTCGTTTGCCTCAAAAGCATACACCGCTGAATTTTTATCCTTCATTAGCATAATTGCTATTGTTTTGTCGCTTGCCACCCCATTGTGCCATTCGTCATTTTTTTCAAAATAATAGGTGTTGGCTCTTTTTTCCATATATTTATATGGCCCTGTACCTATAGGATAAGCCCCTTGATTTTCCTCATTGTTGCTATCATTTTTAATTATCGGAAAGCCAAGACAACCCACAAAATTTACACAAGGGCGGTCCAAAGTCAGGATAAGCTTATAGTTTCCATCGGCTTCTGCTTTTAAAATTCTTTTTACATCAGCCGAAAAAACACTCTTGGAATTTTTTAATGCTTTTATAGTATAAACCACGTCGCTTGCATTAAATTCATCACCGTCATGCCACAAAACATTCTTTTTTAAGTTTACTCTGTATTGAGTATTGCTGACCCTTATGCAGTCCTCGGCAAGAACGCCTATTGGATTTTGTGCTTCATCAAAGTCAAAAAGAGGCTCATATACTATCGAGATAGCCTCCGCAAGTGAAAGAGGAATATTGCTGGCAGGCGAAAGGGTATGAGCCTCCTCAGCAACTATTCTGAATATATTATTTGTATCATTTATTATAAGCTCACCGCTTAAAAATGGGTCTTCCTCAGTTTTTTTGCAAGCAGACAAAATAAAAGATACAAAAAGCAAAAGCATTAAAAGTTTTCTGCCCATTTTAAAATCTCTTAGTCATCAAAGCCCCGAGCGTTTAACGCCTCTTTCATGACTATCCTTTCTTTTTTAATTTATACAAGTTCTAAAAATGCTGCAAGAGTGCCACGTTTACCTTGAGTTTTTCTATGTGAAAAAAGACTTTCCCAATTGCAATAGGTGCATATTCCCGATTGGGTTATATTTTCTTTTTTTATTCCGCTATCCGAAAGCTGGCGAAAGATTACCCCCTGCAAATCCACATGAGGCTTTTGGTTATAAATTTTTACAAATTCTTTTCCAAATTCACGCTCAAAAATTTCTGCCACCTCAACTCCTACTTCAAAATGGCACAGGTGTATTGAGGGGCCTATTGCAGCTATTATATCCTTAGGATTGCTATGATAATCTTTTTTAAATTTCTCTACCGTTTTTTGTGCAATTCTTGCCACTGTCCCTTTCCAACCCGAATGGGCAAGGGCTATTACCTTTTTTTTGGTATCAAGAAAATATACAGGTACGCAGTCTGCAAAAAATGTCACAAGACATACCTCTTTCTCATCAGTTATAAGTGCATCGGCGCTCCCCAATTGATTTTTTGAAAAAAGCCCGTTTCCACAGTCTTTTTTCGTGACATTTACCACCTTATCCTCATGCAACTGGTTTGAAAGAACAAGATTTTTCTTAGACACCCCTATTGCATCGCATATAATATCAAAGTTTTTATCTATATTCTCTTTTTTATCATCGCAGTTAATTCGTAAATTCATGGAAGAATAAATTCCATCACTCACTCCCCCATGTCTTGTTGTAAAGCAATGCTTCACAAGCGAGGTTTCTGAAAAACTGTCTATTGTATAAAATTCAACATTTGCTTTTTTTTGCAACGAAAACAAGAAAAATTCACTCCTTATGAAAATAACTCCAAACTGCTTGTGCTGATACTCTATTCATGCCCTTGAGAAGAGAAAGCTCCTCAATTGTTGCATCTTTTATTGCCTCTGTCGATTTAAAATGCGACAAGAGGGCATTTTTTCTTACATCGCCTATTCCCGATATGTTATCAAGCTCTGAACGTATGCTTTCATTTTTGTGAAGCTTGCGATAGTAGCTTATTGCACTTCTATGAGCTTCATCTTGAATACGAGTTACAAGATGAAATGCCCCACTCACTTTAGAAAGCTCCACCTCTCCTTTATCCGACACAAGTCCCCTTGTTTTATGCCTATTATCCTTTACCATGCCAAAGACAGGAATTTCTATCTCCATCAAATCAAAAATTTCCTTTACTGCATTTAGGTGTCCCCTTCCTCCGTCTATTAAAATCAGGTCGGGGTGTGGCAAAAATTTTGCATTCTCCATTAAAAGCTCGCCTTTTTTTATTTTCTCTTCTTCCTCTGCGGCGTGCAAAAAACGTCTGTAAAGGGTTTCCTGCATGGAAGCGTAGTCGTCGCTTCCTTCTACACTTTTTATTTTGAATTTCCTATATTTTGAATTTGAGGGGCGACCATTTTCAAAGACCACCATCGTCGCAACATTATGCTCTCCTGATATATTTGAGATGTCATAGGCTTCAATTCTTGCAAGCTTCGATGAAAGCCCTAATCTTTTGGAAAGTTCATCAAGGCTTTTATTCTTTTCATCTTCCTTTAATTTTGAAATTTTATAATTACCCAGCGCAAGCTCTGCATTCTTTTTCACCATTTGCATAAGCTTTTTCTTTTCGCCACGCTTTGGTGTCATTATCTCTACACGCCTACCTTTTTTTGAAGAAAGCCAATCTGAAACTGTATTTTTGTCATAAATTTCAAGCTCGGTTAAAATAAGCACGGGAAAGTCGCTTTTTTCAGCATAAAATTGCTTTACAAATTCTCCCATAAGCTCTGCGTCTTCAACATCCTCTGCTTGTTCTATCCGATAATTTTCTCTTCCTGACACCTTGCCGCCTCTGACAAAGAAAATTTCGCAAAAAGCATTTTTTTCCGACCTTGCAACAGCTATTACGTCCATATCATTCTGCGCATCGGAATTTATTATTTTCTGCTTTTGGGAAATTGCCTCCACAGCCTTTATTCTGTCTCGGATTGAGGCTGCTTTTTCATAATCCATTTTTTCTGCCGCCTCTGACATTTCCTTTTTTAAGTCATTTAAAAGCTTTTTGTGGTCACCATCTAAAAAGTCGCATATCTGGCAAAAAATTCCCCTGTATTCCTCCTCTGACACCCCGCCCATGCAAGGTGCAAAGCAATTTTTTATGTGATAATTAAGGCAGGGACGCCCTTTTTTTATATCCTGCGGAAACTTCCTGTTACAGGTTGGGGGTTTGAAAATTTTTTGTATTATTTCAAGGGTATTTTTAATTGTATTTACTCCCATATATGGTCCAAAATACTTTGCTCCGTCGTTTTTTAAGGTTCTTGTTTTTAAAATTTTGGGATATTGTTCATTCATTGTAACTTTAAGATAGGGATATTGCTTATCGTCCTTTAGGAGCACATTATATTTCGGACGATATTTTTTTATAAGATTGCATTCCAAAACAAGCGCCTCGGTTTCGGAATCTGTTACAATATATTCAAAATATGCAACATGCGAAACCATAGCACGCACCTTAGGAGTATGATTTTTAGAATTCTTAAAATATTGGCGGACACGATTTTTTAAAATCTTTGCCTTGCCTACATATATAACGTTGCCCTCTTTATTATGCATAAGATAAACTCCCGGCTCATCGGGCAGATTTTGAAGTTCTTTTTTTAAATCAAACATAATAATTTCCTTATAAAAAATTCACAGGCTTACAAAAAGTACCAAACAATATAATTTTTCACTTTTTTATACACAAAAAGCTCTACACACTAATGTAGAGCTTTTTTTAAATCCTTATTATTACTCTGTAAAGTTTGAAGCAATTAATCCTATTAAAACCTCTACTGCATCCTCTTCGTCAGAACCGTCTGCAATAATATTAATGGCTGTACCCTTTGTAATTCCCAAGGATAATACACCCAACAGGCTTTTTGCATTTACCTTACGCTCATCCTTTTCAACCCATATGCTTGATTTGAATTCATTTGCTTTTTGTATGAAAAATGTAGCTGGTCTTGCGTGAAGCCCTACCTGATTTTGCACAACTACTTCCTTTGAAAACATACAGAAAATCCCCCTCTTGAAAAATTGCATTGTTTTTAAAATTTACATTAACTTTTATTTCCAAATTAAAATGTCATAAGACTCAAGATGTTAAAGAGTCCTATTATAATAAGAATACTAAAAAAATCACAAAAGGTCAATAAATTTTTAAAAACTATGTAAATTTTTAGTCAAGATACACGATAAACCCAAAAATTATCAATCATTTTCGGTAATTTCAACCACCGATTTTTTACCTAAATTCAAGCACTCACGCACCTTTTCATTAATCATAGCGCAAAATTCAGCGTTTTCCTGCATATATTTTCTTATGTTATCTCTGCCCTGTCCAAGTCTTTCGCCCTCATAATAGAACCATGCGCCTGATTTTTGGATTATATCAAGGCTTACCGCTGCATCTAAAATATTTCCCTCTTTTGATATTCCCTGACCATAGAGAATGTCAAATTCAGCTTCCTTAAAAGGAGGTGCAACCTTGTTCTTTACAATCTTTACTTTTGTTTTATTTCCTATTATCTCGGTTCCGTCCTTGATTGCCTCCTGGCGTCTTACATCAAGACGTACCGATGCAAAAAACTTCAATGCTCTTCCGCCTGGTGTAGTTTCGGGGTTTCCATAAAGTACGCCCACCTTTTCTCTTAGCTGATTTATAAAAATTACTGCGGTTCCCGATTTGCTTGTTATAGCTGTAAGCTTTCTCATTGCCTGAGACATAAGACGTGCAAGCAAACCAACATGAGAATCTCCCATTTCTCCCTCAATTTCTGCCTTGGGCACAAGGGCTGCAACCGAATCTATTACAATTACATCTAAGGCGCCGCTTCTTACAAGAGCTTCTGCAATTTCCAAAGCCTGCTCACCTGTATCAGGCTGGGCAACAATCAAATTATCTATGTCAACACCAAGCTTTTTTGCGTACTCTGGGTCAAGTGCATGTTCTGCATCAATAAATGCCGCCTCTCCACCCATTTTTTGAGCCTCTGCCACAACATGAAGGGCAACGGTGGTTTTTCCCGAGGATTCAGGACCGTAAATTTCCACAACCCTGCCTTTGGGAATTCCTCCCACTCCGAGCGCAATATCCAAAGTAAGTGAGCCTGTAGGAATTACATCAACATTTACCGCTGTGGCATCGCCAAGCTTCATGATGCTTCCCTTTCCATACTGCTTTTCAATTACTCCAAAAACTGCCTCAAGTGCCTTTTTCTTTTCATCAGGGGTTACATTTCCCTCTGCCGATACATTTTTATTTTCCTTAGCCATAATATTTTCCTTTCGTATTTAA
>JAZURZ010000041.1:0-17410 GCA_045606465.1 Clostridia bacterium
TTGTCAATATCTTTTTTCGACTTTTTTCTATCTTTGGTGATTTCTCGTTTTATTATTACGTTTTTTTTCTCTTTTTATGCTATTTTATACAAAAACAAGGCGAAATAGTTTCGCCTTGTTTTTATACTTGAGTTTAAAAAAAGGAAAAAAGAACACGAAAGCCTGGAATTCAAATTTAAATTTTCAACTTTCAATTCCTCATTTTCAATTTTTAATTTGTTTGTATCATTCAAGCACTTCAGCAGCTTCCTTTGCATTCATGTCATTAAGGGTTTTCAATTCGAAGAATCTGCCCCTTTTCGCCATAAGCTCATCATAAGTTCCTATTTCTACACATCTGCCCGAATCCATGACCACAATTCTGTCAGCATCACGTATTGTAGAAAGACGATGCGCCACTATAAATGTTGTTCTGTCCTTTATCAGATGGGAAATTGCTTTTTGAACATGATACTCTGAAATATTATCAAGTGCAGATGTTGCCTCGTCAAGAATAAGAATTTTAGGATCACGAATCAGGGCTCGTGCAATAGATATTCTCTGCTTTTGTCCCCCTGAGAGTTTGTCGCCGCCTTCTCCTATCAGTGTATCGAGTCCATTCGGAAAATCCTTTATAAACTCATTAATATTGGAAAGTTCCACAACCTCCTGCAGACGTTCTTCTGAAATGCCCGTCAGACCATAGGTTATATTTTCTCTTATAGTTCCTGCAAATAAAATACTGTTCTGGGGCACAACCGATATAAAATGACGATAATCGCTCAAATTTATTTCGGTCATTGGTTTTCCATCTATTCTGAGCTCGCCATTTGTGGAAATCAAAAAACCAATTATCATATTCATTATAGTTGATTTTCCCGAGCCCGAGGCACCAACGAAGGCAATACACTCTCCCGGTTCAACTGATAATGAAAAATCTTTTATCATATCATCATTTGCTTTTGGATATCTGTAATACACATGGTCAAAATCGACACTTCCATGAATATATCTTAGTCTTATTTTATTTGTGTTATCCTCGACCTCATCAGAAAGCATAACCTCTGACACCGAGCGTGTTGACTCATATCCCTTTGCAAATTCAGGATAAATATTTATAAGCTCCTGCACTCTTCCCGAAATGGTTGAAAAATAGCTCTGATATAGCACCACATCGCCTACAGGGATTTTCCCTTTCAATGCAAGATAGCCCGTAAAGAAAAGACAGACTGCACTCATAAGAGTACTTAAAACCCATGTTATAGAGCCGAAATAGGCATTGACCCTATCAAGAGAAAGCCCCATCTCTTTCAAATCCTGCAAATTTTGTTCAAGGGTTGCAATTTCCTCTTCTTCCAGCCCATGCGCTTTAGTGACAGGCATCATATCTAACATATTGGAAATTCTCGCAGAAATATCCTCTGTTTGTTGTCTGAACTTGTGATTATTAACTGATATAGGTTTCTTAGATGCCATAACAAGAGTAACATTCACCGGAATAACTACAAAGAAAAACAAAGTAACTATCCAGCTTTTTGTGGCAGCGATTGAAATTGTTACAAGTATATTTATCAGGCATGGAATGAGATTTTTTATAAATCTTGTATTTAAAAATTCAATAGCCTCAATATCCCTTAAGAATTTAGATTGTATCTTTCCCGACTCAACCTCTTTATGATAAGTAATTGACAGATGCTGAAGCTTTCTTATGAGGGTGTTTCTTAAACCCGCGCCGACATTTCTGAGCATTCTGTCAGTAAATTTCGAATACAAGACAAAGCTTGGTATATTTTGAACAACCAAAACAAAAAGAACAATCCCATATAACAAAAGTCTCATAAATGTTTTATCATCAGGATTTGTTACTATATTTATTACTGCAGAGGTGGCAATTGGAATAAACCAAACCGGCGAGGCTTCCACCGCATATAAAATTGTTGAAATCAGAATTTTCCACTTATTCTGAAGAAACAAGGCTTTGAGTATTCCACCCGCACCCTTATCCTCGCTTTTTACTTTTTCATCTGTCTGCTGTTGAAATAAAAATTCATAGTCCGGAATTTTATTTTTGTTTTTTTCTTGCATGGCTATACCACCCCACAAAGCTTTATTCAGTAACATTATATAAGAAAACAAATACTTGTCAATAGTTTTTTTGATTTTTTTTATTTCATTTTCTTTACAATGTTTTTTATCTTTGTGCACCTAAAATTTAAAAAAATGTCGAAAGAGGTCGGACGGTTTTTTTGGTAAAATTTGTAAAATTATATTGACAAAAAACAAACTATAGTGTAAAATAAACGTGTATTTACAAGCAAATACAAATATAAAGTCGAAATGTGAGGTTTTGAATATGGAAATTTTGGATATCACTTCTATCAGAGAAGAATTAGACTCCTGCATACGTGCACATCTTATGGACAAAAAGAGCTTATCCGATGAAAATTTTGTTTCAAAGGTTCTCTCTTTTGAAAAACAACTTATTTGTGCTTACAAGGAAAGCTACATATATTAATATTAATTATACCCACAAAAATTTCCTTGCTTTTTAAAATTGCATGGAATTTTAAAATTAAAGCAGTCTTATATATTTTTAAGACTGCTTTTTTATAACTTACCCTCAAATTAAAGTCTGGCTCTGCAAAAGATTTTTAAAAAATTATGCACCCCAAATTTTAATGTATTATATATGAAAGAATTGCTGCGCCTAAAATTATACTTCCACCTATAATTGCCCATAGTGCTTTGCCCTTTTTGTTGCTTTTTTCCTGCACATCTTTATTTAGATATTCACCTACTACTCTCTCTGCTTCTTCTATGACCTTGTCTTCTAATGCCGGATTGTAGTTTTTTAATATTAATATTGCCTGATGAATATATGGCGAAGAAAAATTATCTAAAATGACTACCTGCTTTGTAGTGTTCTTCATGATGATACCCCTTTTCTTAACATTTTTGTAGCATTTAAACTCCTCTTAGTTATTCCTATTTTAACCAAAAGTGCTTAAATATATACATTTTTTTCTTCGTTTTTGTTTTTTGTGAAATATTTTTTCGCGAAAAACATGAATAATATTTTCTCATTTGGAATATAATGGTAAAAAATATGTCATTTTATATAAAATCGCCCCCTGATTATTAAATTTTAAAAACTGTTTTTAGTAAAAACGTAACAAATTTGTAACAACTGCCTTGACTTTTTCATTTTTTCATAGTAAAATGGCAGTTATAGGACTTGAAAAAACAGTTTTAAAGGATAAATTGTGTGTAAAAACCTATGTTTTTGGCACAAGGAAAGGAATGATTAAGGTATGAAATTATTTTCAAAACTAAAGCAGTACCGCCACAACAATCCTAAAAAATTGTTTGAAACATTTATGACTCTCACCGTAGTTTCTCTAATAACAATGGGTGCCGTGTTTGACTCAAGCATGAAAGAAATTACCGTCATCCGCACCAATTTATTTGCGAATACTTCGGAAAGTTTCACAACGAAAACACGTCAAGAAAACGTACATGACTTTTTTGAAGAAAAAGGAATATTTGTAGCCGAAGATGAAATTCTGACATTTTCAATATCGAATTCATTAAAAGACGGCGACATACTCGAGATAAAGCAAGGCGTACCTGTTACAATCACTGCTGATGGTATAACAAAGCTTACTTTAACCTCACGTGAAACAGTTGCCGACGCTCTTTTTGAAGCAGGAATTCAAATCAATCCATACGATTGGGCAGAGCCCGGCTTTGAATCTCCCATCACTGAAAACATGAAAATTATTCTTCACAGAATATCTGTACAGGAAGAAACTGTTACTGAAACTTTTTCAGGTCCTGTAGAAAACCGTACAGATGACAATATGTATTCAGATGAGACAGTAGTGGTTAATGGCGAAATCGGCGAAAAGCAGATTACCTACCGCACATTTTTCAATGGTGATAAGCAGGTTTATCGCGAAGTTGTTTCTGAAACAATTTTAAAGCAAGCCACCCCTACTATAATTACTACCGGAACTAAAACAAGACTTACTGCAACAAAGCAAGGAAGAACATTTACTTATTCAAGAAAAATCACTGTTAAGGCAACTGCATATGACACTTCGTTAGAAGAAAATGGCGGTTGGACAAAAACTGCATATGGTCTTACTCCCGGCTTTGGTATAGTTGCAGTTGACCCAAGGGTTATTCCTTTGGGAACCAGATTGTATGTCGAGTCAACAGATGATGGACAATCATGGACATATGGCTTCTGTCTTGCAGGTGATACAGGCGGTGCAATTAAAGGCAATCGTATTGACCTTTGCTATAATACTCAATACGAATGCGTTCAATTTGGCAGAAGAAATGCTACAGTTTATGTTTTAGAATAATTTTAGGATTTAAAAATCAAAAAGCAAAACGATAACGTTTTGCTTTTTGATTTTTTAAAAAAAAGTAAAATTTTTACTTTTTTTATTTTTTTTCGCTATACCTCTTGTAAAATTAAAATTTTATGGTATAATATAAGGAGGATATATTGTGCTTATTGGATTTGCACAATCAATTTACTTAAAAAAATCGTAATTGTAAAAACAATTACTGATAAAAATTGTTTTGGTAAGGAGGGTTAACATACGATGGATAGCATGAAGATTATATTTACGGTTTTGCATATACTTGTTTGTGTATTGCTTATTGCTGTAGTATTGTTGCAGGAAGGTAAGGATGCAGGCATGAAGAGCATTTCCGGAGCTTCTCCTGACGCAGGTGATTCATTCTTCAGAAAGAACACCGGTAGAACCAAAGCAGCTATTTTTTCAAAATTTACAGTTGTACTCGCTGTTTTGTTTTTAATAACAACCATGGTTTTGTTGGTTCTATAATTTAAAAAGACACTTTTATTTTAAAATAAAAGTGTTAATATGAAACTATTCTTCCGCAAGTTTATTTATAATCTTGCGGAAGTTTTTTATTTTATTAATATCTATTTTTAAATATATCATTTACTAATTTAGAAAATATAGCACTATGGCATCAGTTAAAAAACTGATGCCATAGTGCTAATTATTTTTTCTTTAAACTGTATTTTTTGTGTAAATATTATCTATAAACGTAATATGACTGCCAACAACTGAATGAGCGTGAGGAATGACAACTGAAGCGGCATTTCCTGCATCCTCAAATGTACGTATTTCTTGTTTTGACCATCGATCTTAACCTTTTCTGCCATCTTATACTTCTTAAGACCTTCCTCTTCTGAGAAAAGCTTGATGTACATAGCAGGTTCATCTGATTCATTGTCATCAGTAAGGTTAGAATAGCTTAAGTAATATCCGAAGTAGTAGTCTGCACTTACTGTAGATGCTGAAACTGCAACAACTTCGCCAAATGAGTCAAGCTTAAATGTGATTGACTGATTAACAGTAAGTGAAGACTTAATCTTATCATAGAATTTGTCATTTACAGGGTATTCTTCATCACCTATGATAAAGTATCTTACGCCATAGTGTTCAGTTTCACCTGAGTAAATGCCTGTTACTTCTGCATTGGAAATCTGAGCTTCCACATAGCCACCAAGACTCTTATATAATGCGAAAACTGTTCCCCTTGAGATAGTTCCTACTGATACAACATTGCCCTCTGAGTCAAGAACTCTTGCAACGCCATTTTCGCCTGACAAATCAATTACATCTGTGCTGTCAAGTGAATCATAAACAATGCCATTTGTCGCATCAACGTACACTGTGGAGTACATTATTTCAGGCAAGGGTTGTGTTCAGGAAAACGATCGCATATGTTATCCTCAGGTAGGGGACACCCACATTTTCCACGCAGGCACAAACCAGCGTTTTTTCACCAACCCTGTTGATCCTTGGGTTAAAGTATGGGTTATCTTTTCACGGCGTCTTGCAGATGCTTTGTTTGAAATTTATGATCTGGACACACAAATCCATTTCCCCGGATTGGGTTTAAGACAGCCTATTGAAAAAATCATTGACTTATGCCACAATAACCCTTTGACTGACGAGCTTATGAGCCAATGCAGCGTTATAGTTATGGAAATTATACAAAAGCTTTATCTTTACAAAACCAGAAAGATGCTTGAGCCAAAAACTCTTACTGCTGCCGACAAAATGAAGCAAATAATAGACACCATGTGGCAGTATGACATTTCAATGACTGAGCTTGCAAAGCAGGTTTATTGTTCAAGAAACCATGCAATAAGGCCATTTAAAAACAGATTTGGGATTTCGCCATACAAGTACATATCAGACATTCGTCTTAAAAATTCAAAGCGTATGCTTAAAAGCTCCAATCTTCCCGTCGGCGAAATTGCAAAATCGTTAGGCTTTTGCGATTCAAGATACTTTTCAAATTGGTTTAAAAAGCATACCGATTGTTCCCCCAAGAGTTATCGCTCGTCGGTGCGTTCTCAGGAGATTAAATCGATTACAAAATAAAATTTCTGTAAAGATTTTACATTCACAGTATTGTGAACAAAAATTAAAACTGCCCCTGTTTGTGCAAGGCATCACAATCAGGGGCAGTTTTAATTCTTCACATTTTTAAAATTACACTTTCTTATTTTCTATCGGTTAAAAATTCATTAACTTCCACAAGTATAATATCCTCTCCCATTGTGACAATATTTTTCCAAGGAATTATATATTCCTTTCTTTTTAAATAATCCACCAAATTTTTTCTTTTGGGAACAATTATAGAATGAATAACACCATTTTCATAATCTATATCCAGATCTCTCACAAATCCAAGACGTTCGGCAGTTTTGGCATTTACTACTTCACGCTTTGAAAGCTCCTTCATGCTCAAAAAAATCCCCCTTTTTATGCAAATTTATTTCCTATTCATATAATTATGCATAAAAAGGGAGAAAATTATTAAATTTTGACCACAGTCTGAAGTTTTTTTACAGCATGCTTATATACTCCAAACAACACAAAGAATGTGAGTGCCCAGGAAATAGGATATATTATGTATAGCATTTTAAGCATTGGGAAAAAACTGAACACTGTGTATATCCACAAAATTCTAAGTATGCAAACTCCCAGCAAAACTATAATCATAGGAAGCAACGAATAAGAAAATCCCCTCAGAATTCCCTGCATTACGTCCATAATTCCACACAAAAAATATGGAGCACAAACAAACATAAGTCTTATCGTACCGACCGCCACAACCTCGGCGTCAGAGGAATAAATTGACAAAACGGGTTTTGCGAACAAACACACAATGCCACCAAGTAAAATTCCCACTGCACTCACTAATCCAAGGCAATAAAACGTCCCCTTTTTTATTCTTTCAAAATTTTTCACTCCAAAATTTTGTGCAGTAAATGTAACAGCTGCATGATGCACTGCATTCATGGCAGCATACACAAAGCCCTCTGCATTAACTGCTGCGGAATTTGCTGCAACCACAATTGTGCCAAAGGAATTTATCGAGGATTGTATAATCACATTTGAAAAGGAAAAAAGTGAGCCCTGAATTCCCGCAGGCAAGCCTACAAATACAATGTTATAAAACTCGCGGCGGTATATTCTTAATTTTTCCAAAACAAGTCTGTATGCAGAATCAGATTTTACAAGGCAGACTATAACCATCACTGCAGAACAAAACTGAGATATAGCAGTTGCAAGCGCAACCCCTGCCACATCCATTTTAAATGCTATAACAAATATAAGATTTAAGATGACATTAACAACTCCTGATATGGTAAGAAAATACAACGGACGTCTGGTGTCCCCCACCGCCCTCAAAATGGCACTTCCGAAATTATAAAGTGCAGTTGCAGGAACACCAACAAAATATATGCGCACATAAAGTGCTGCTTTATCTATTACATCATCAGGCGTACCCATTGCAACAAGCATCGACTCTGCCAAAACAAACCCTGCTATTGCAAAAATCACTCCTCCGATAAGACCAATCATTATCGATGTATGAGTTGCCCGAAAGAGCATATCCTCATCATTAGTTCCATATGCTTTTGATATAAGAACATTTGCACCCGACGAAAGACCCACAAAAATATTTATAAAAAGATGAGTTAAAGATGTGGTTGAGCCCACAGCCGCAAGGGATTCTTTCCCTGCAAATTTACCCACAACCACTACGTCCGCCGCATTATACAAAAGCTGAAGCATACCAGACAGTATTAAGGGCAGGCAAAACATAAGTATCGGCATCATAATTTTACCTTTAGTGAAATTTATTTCATGGTTTTTTATCATAATTTTGTGCCTCTTTTCTTATATCTGCTGAATTTGGAGTGTCTTTTCTAAGGGATATATTATCATATTTTTTTTGCAATTTCAAGGCTTTACAAACAAAAAGATATGACATTTTCACCGAATGGCAAGCATCTTTTTTGTGTAATATACATGAATTATTTGACTTGTGATTGATATTTACTATTATGTATAGTATAATAAATGAGATAAAATTTTTGAAAGATGGTGTTTTTCTATAATGTGTGATAAATGCAGCGAGGGCGACAGTGACCCTTTGAGTTGTGTATGCACAAAGCCAAAAAATATCTTTATATATAAATGGTGGCATAGTCTGCTCCTGTGATTTATAAAGGGGGAGGCTGTGCCTTTTTGCGTTGTTTTTAAAAGCAATCTTTAAAGAAAAAAATCGGAGGTTTACTTTATCATGAGCACTGTTATATGGCAGTTAATTTTACAAATTTTTCTTATATTTCTTAACGCAATTTTTGCACTTGCTGAAATTGCAATAATTTCCATGAATGACAACAAGCTTGCAAAGCTTGCCTCTCAGGGTGACAAGCGTGCAATCCGTCTTGCCGCACTTACTTCTCAGCCTGCAAAATTTCTTGCTACAATTCAGGTGGCAATTACCCTTTCAGGCTTTTTGGGCAGTGCTTTTGCAGCAGACAATTTTTCTGATTTAATTACCAATGCACTTATAAATGCAGGAGTGCCTATTCCCACTGCAACCCTTAACGGAATATCGGTTGTTGTAATAACATTAATTCTTTCATATTTTACTTTGGTTTTTGGCGAGCTTGTTCCAAAAAGAGTTGCTATGAAAAATGCAGAGGCTCTTGCTCTTAAAATTTCTTCGCTTATAAGCTTTATTTCACATATTTTTGCCCCCATTGTTTGGTTTTTGACCATTTCAACAAATGGAATTTTACGACTTTTAAACATCGACCCTGAAAGTGACGACGAAGAGGTCACCGAAGAAGAAATAAGAATGATGGTTGACGCAGGCAGTGAAAAGGGTGCCATTGACATAGAAGAAAAGGAAATAATACAAAACGTATTTGAATTTGATGACCTTACTGCCGCTGAAATATCCACGCATCGAACTGAGGTTTCTCTATTATGGCTTGAAGAAACCCCTGATCAATGGGAGCATACCATTCACGAAAGCCGACATTCCATATATCCGATATGTGACGAAAGCGTAGATAAAATCGTGGGCATATTAAATGCCAAGGACTACTTCCGACTCAAGGATAAATCCAAAGAAAATATATTAAAAAACGCAGTTAAACCTGCCTATTTTGTTCCCGAGAGCATAAAGGCAGATATACTTTTTAAAAATATGAAAACAAGCGGAAATAATTTTGCTCTTGTAATTGACGAGTACGGAGGCATGAGCGGAATTATTACCATGAACGACCTTGTTCAGCAGTTGGTCGGAGATTTCGACAATGAAAATCCTGCTGATAGTGAAGAAGAAATTGAACGTATTGATTCAAAAACATGGAAAATAAAAGGCTCTGCTCCCATTGACGATGTTGTCAAGCAGCTGGGAGTGAATATTCCCGAAGACGACTATGATACCTTTGGTGGCTTTGTCTTTGACGCATATGGCTCGGTACCCGACGATGGAGAGAATTTTGAAATTGATGCAGAAGACCTTCACATACGCACCCTTGAAATAAAAGACCATCGTCTTATAAAGGCAATTGTGTGTATCATCGACCCACACTCAGAAACCGAGGAAGAAATGGAAGACTAATACTTTTTCAATATATTTCTTCGGGGTATTGTAATTTTAAATCGTTAATATCTTTTAAATTTACAATACCCCATTATTTTTTCACGCTAAAAATCATATCTTTAATAAAAATTCAATTTTTATGTTTTTTATTCTCTTAAATGAAAAATCCCACAAAAAAATCCTGCTTTTCGTCCGCGAGGCTACGGATTTTAAAAAAATTCTGCGGACTAAAGAAAGGTTAATATTATGTCAGACGAAATTTTATTAGAAAGAAAAACCAAAGAGGAACTAAAGCAAATTGCATCAGGCTTAGGAATTTTAAAAACTTCTTCTTTAAAAAAATCAGAGCTTATTGAAGAAATCGAAAAAATGCGTTCTTTTGCAGAAAATCAGACAGAAAAAACAACTAAAGAGCCTCAAGGCTCTCAGCGCTCCTCCCAACGTGAAACAAAAGAAATAAGCGGCGTTTTGGAAATTTTATCCGATGGCTTTGGATTTTTGCGTGTCGAGGGTTATCGCCCATGCGAAGGAGATATTTATGTTTCGCCAACCCAGATACGCAGACTAAGGCTCAGAATGGGAGATTTTATTGTAGGGGATACACGTCCATCTGATAATGACGAGGATAAATACTCCGCACTTATTTATGTAAAGACTATAAATGGGTTGCCTGTCGATGCTGCTTTTAAAAGAAAAAATTTTGAAAAGCTTACTCCAATATATCCTAATGAAAAACTCACCCTTGACACAAAAAGCACTCAGGATTTTTCCTCAAGAATTCTTGACCTTGTTTCCCCAATCGGAAAGGGACAGCGTGGCATGATTGTGGCTCCCCCAAAAGCAGGAAAAACAACCCTTATAAAACAAATTGCAAAATCTATTGAAAAAAATCACCCCGATACAAGCCTTATAGTATTGCTCATTGACGAGCGTCCTGAAGAGGTGACCGATATAAGACGCTCTATAAAAAGCGAGGTGGTTGCATCCACCTTTGACCAGACTCCCGAAAATCACACACGCATTGCAGAGCTTGTTTTAGAGTATGCCTCAAGGCTTGTGGAAATGAAAAAAGATGTGGTTATTCTCTTAGACTCCATAACACGCCTTGCAAGAGCCTACAATTTAACTGTAACCCCAACGGGAAGAACCCTTTCGGGCGGTCTTGACCCCGATGCACTCTTAAAACCTAAAAAGTTCTTTGGTGCCGCAAGAAATATTGAGGAGGGTGGAAGTCTTACCATACTTGCAACCGCTTTAGTGGAAACCGGAAGCCGAATGGACGATGTTATCTTCGAGGAATTCAAGGGCACTGGGAACATGGAATTGAAGCTTGACAGGGTTTTACAGGAGCGTAGAATTTTCCCTGCCATTGACATATTAAAGTCAGGAACCCGACGTGAGGAAACTCTGCTTAGCACAAACGAGCTTTCGGCTGTCTGGGCTCTTAGAAATGACATGAGCAGAAAAACTCCCTCTGATGCTATGAACTTTCTTTTGCAGTTGATGAGAAATACAAAAGACAATTCCGAGCTTGCACAAATGCTTTTGAAAAATTATTCAAATTCTTAAAAATTTTTGCTTAACTATTTACAAGCTTTGAAAAAACGTTTATAATTAATTGTAATTATTTATAAATTTAAGGTTTTACCCTAAGAAAGGCAATAAAAATTATGAAGCATATATATGAGGATATTAAAAAATCAAAAAGAATTGTTGTAAAGGTGGGAACCTCTACGCTTACCTATTCCAATGGCAAAACAAATCTGCAAATTATGGATCGTCTGGCAAGAGTTCTTTCTGACCTGCAAAATCAGGGTAGGGAAATTTTGCTTGTGTCATCAGGCGCAATAGGCATGGCGGTAGGAAAGCTTGGGCTTTCAAAAAAGCCAGATGAAATAGCAAAAAAGCAGGCAGTTGCCGCAGTAGGGCAATGTGAGCTTATGTATCTTTATGACAAGCTCTTTTCAGAGTATAACACAACCGTTGCACAAATTCTTGTAACCGGCGACGACATTGCAGTTCCAAAAAGAAAAAGAAATATGCAAAATACTATAAATGAGCTTTTAAGCATGGGAATTATACCAATAGTAAATGAAAATGACAGTGTTTCTGCCGACGAAATAGAAATTGGCGACAATGACAACCTTTCTGCTCTTGTTGCAGATATGATAAACGCCGATTTGTTAGTTCTTTTTTCTGATATTGACGGGCTTTACACAAGCGACCCTCATTTTCACAAAAACGCACAAAAGCTTGACTATGTGCTTGACATTGATGCAATAGAAGCAGCGGCAGGAAGCAGCAGCACAACGCAAGGAACAGGCGGCATGATTACAAAATTAGAAGCCGCACGCCGCTCAACAGGCGCAGGCATACATATGATAATTGCAAATGGACAAAATATATCCTCACTATATGATATTTTAGATGGAAAACAAGTAGGTACACTTTTTGTTTCTAAGAATTTTACCGAGGTTAAGGAATAAAGGAATATAAAAATGACTGAAGAACTTAAAATAAAAGCCACCCTTGCAAAAGAGGCAAGTTACAAGCTTTCCTCTGTTGATACCAAAACTAAAAATTTAGCACTTTTGGCTATTGCTGATGCTCTGGTTAAAAATTTTAAAAGAATACTCGACGCAAACCAAAAAGACATTGATGTTGCTTTGAAAAATGGAACACGCAAGGCAATGATAGACCGCCTTACCCTTACCGAGGAAAGAATTTTACAAATTGCAGATGGTGTAAGAAAGGTTTGTGACCTCCCCGACCCCATTGGCGACATTGTTGATGAATGGGTTCGCCCCAACGGGCTTTTAATTGCCAAAAAGCGTGTACCCATGGGAGTTATTGCCATAATTTATGAGGCACGCCCCAATGTCACAGTTGATGCTGCAGTTCTTTGTCTTAAAAGCTCAAATGCAGTTATTTTGAGGGGTGGCAGCGAGGCAATAAATTCTAATATAGAGATTATGAAAATTATGCAGGAGGCGGCATATTCTATGGGCATCCCCGAGGGAAGCCTTGCACTTGTTTGGGACACCAAAAGGGAAACTGCCATTGAGCTTATGAAAATGAATGGTTACATTGATTTATTGATACCAAGAGGAGGAGCCTCTCTAATCCGCTCGGTAGTGGAAAATGCAACCGTTCCGGTAATTGAAACAGCCGCAGGAAATTGTCATGTTTATGTTGATAAAGATGCTGACCCGGACATGGCTCTTTCTGTTTTGTTAAACGCTAAGGTAAGTCGTCCCTCGGTTTGCAACGCCGCAGAAACACTTCTCATAGATAAAAAAATTGCCCCTGAATTTCTTCCCAGGGCAGTTTTGGCGTTGTCAGATAAAAATGTTGAAGTACGAGGCTGCACGGAATGTAAAAAGCTTCTTTCTTACATTTTGGAGGCAAACGAGACAGATTGGGCTACCGAGTACAACGACTACATTATCTCGGTAAAAATTGTAGATGGCATTGATGAGGCAATATCGCATATCAATAAATATAACACAAAACACTCCGAGGCGATTATTACAAATAATACTCAAACTGCCGAAAAATTTTTATCAGAAGTGGATGCGGCTGCAGTTTATGTGAATGCCTCCACACGCTTTACGGATGGCTTTGAGTTTGGCTTTGGTGCAGAAATCGGCATCAGCACTCAGAAAATGCATGCAAGAGGTCCTATGGGCTTGGAGCAGCTTACCTCAATAAAGTATATTATAAGAGGAAATGGTCAGATAAGAGAATAGAAAGGCTATGGTATTTTTATGTATGGTAAAACCTGCTGCTTTACAGGGCATCGTCCCGAAAGCTTTTCCTTTTTTTACAACGAGGAGCATCCCGATTGCGTAAATCTCAAGAAAAAATTAAAAGACGAAATTAAAAAAATGATAACTGAATTTAAGGTTGATTCATTTTTTTGCGGAATGGCACAGGGGACTGATATGTGGGCAGCAGAAATAGTTTTGGCTTTTAAAAAAGACTATCCCCATATCAGCCTTACAGCAGTTGTTCCTTTTTTGGGGCAGTCACGCAGTTGGAATTATGAGCAGAAAAAAAGGTATCAGACTATTCTTTCTTTGTGTGATAAAAAAATTTTAATTTCCCATCATTACACCCCCTATTGCATGATACAAAGAAATCGCCATATGGTGGATATTTCTGATTATGTTCTGGCAGTATGGAATGGCTCTTTGACCGGCGGGACTGCAAAAACTATCCAATATGCAAAAAGCGAAAACAAAGAAATATTTATTATAAATCCCTCTTGCCTTTAAAAAAACAGGTATGTTTAAATAAGCTTTATCATAAAATCTAACTAAATAATTGTTGATTTTTTAAAACGACAGAATGGAGATTATTATGATAAAACACCTTATTTTTTCATGTCTGTTTATTTTTTTTGTAAACTCTCCTGCTTATGCTCTTGAACTTTCAGCAGAATCAGCATGTCTTATTTCAGCTGATACAAAAGAGATTATTTTTTCAAAAAATGAGCACGAGAAAATGCCTATGGCAAGCACAACCAAAATAATGACGGGACTTTTAGCATCTGAATATCATGCCCCCGACGAGCTTGTAACAGTTTCTCAAAATGCGGCAAGTCAAGAAGGATCGTCTATATATCTTAAAGCAGGGGAAAAAATTACCTTAAATGACCTTGCTTACGGTCTTATGCTGAACTCCGGCAATGATGCGGCGGTTGCAATAGCCGAGCATATTGGGAAAAGCGTGCCTGCATTTGCCGAGATGATGACAAAAAAAGCGGGGCTTATAGGGGCTTTAAATACACAATTTAAAAACCCCAACGGTCTTGACGAGGCAGGACATTATACCACTGCATATGACCTTGCACAAATAGCCGCTCATGCAATGAAAAACGAAAATTTTGCAAAAATCGTGTCCCAAAAAAATGCTGTAGGAAAGCTTTCCGACGGACATATTTTATATTTTAAAAATCACAACAAGCTGCTTGATATGTACAATGGAGCAACAGGTGTTAAAACAGGCTTTACAAAGGCGTCGGGCAGATGCCTGGTCAGTGCCGCCGAGCGCAATGGCATAAGCCTTATTGCAGTCACCTTAAATGCTCCTGATGATTGGAACGACCACAAAAAAATGCTTGACTATGGTTTTGAAAATATAGATTGCATGAGCATAGTTAAAAAGGGCGATGTTTTAAAAACTATAAAAACTCAAGAGGGCGAATTTTCTTTTATTTCCCAAAAAGATATCAATGCCACAACAAGCTCAAAGCATGATTTTAAAATAGTTCTTCACCTGCCCGACCATCTTCCCGCCCCCATGAACAAGGACGAAAAAGCGGGTTATGGCGAGGTTTTTTACAAAGACTCTCTTTTTAGTAAATTTGATATTTTATCACAGCAGGATATTCCTCTTTCTACAAAAAAAGAGGAAAAAGAAAGCTTTGCTTCTTGCTTGTTAAAGGTCTTTTTCATGATTTTTAAATAAATACAAAATTAAAAAATCCACATTCTGCCATTGTTAAAAGTGCAAAATGCGGATTTTTTAATTACTCGTTTTTTAAAATATTCCCTGAAATTTTTTCTATTGTTCTTATAGGTGCATCTTTGGCAGTCCCCCACTCCATTTGTGCATTACGATAATCAAATTTAAGGGTAAACTTATGTATGTCTTCCTGAATTCTTTCAAGCTCTGCATTCTGCTTTTCTGAAAGAAAGGATATAAATTCCATTGCTTTTTTATCACTTAATTTTTTTACTGCTGCATTTACAAGCTCCTTGTAGTGAGGAATACACACTCCTTTTGAATTTTCAAACTTCTTTTTAAATTCTTCATCCTTTTCCCACATTTCCACCAAAATGTTTATGTAGCGTGTCATATTTTTCTCTATTTTATCGCATACCACACAGCTTTTTTCCTTTTCTTCAAGAAATCCCGAAAGCTTTTTTGAAAAATCCTTGGAATTTCCTTTTTTTAAAAATCCTCTATTTTCTGATGGCGCAGCTTTTGAAATTTTAAAAAGTTCTTTTCTAAATTCCTCTAAATGTGTATCCAAGACAAGTGCAAGACTAAGCTTGTTGGTGTTTTGGTAAAGCATTGAAAAATGTCGGTTGCAATATCCTTTTTTATTTGATTCTATTCTATAGTCAGGTTCCATCATAGCAGCTCCGAGTGCATATTCTACCGCTTCATTTTCCAGCTTTTTTGAAAGCTCACAAAGGGGGCATTCTTTTGCATCATCATATACTTCATTTAATGGTATTGTATAAATAGTTTCTTTCATTAACCCACTCACTCTGCCTTTCCAACATTTTAACATAGTCTGCAACATGGTATTTTTATAGTAAAATTTGTGCATAATTATTATATATCAAAAGAAAATAGCTGTCAATTACAAATTAATGAATAAATTTGTAAAATTTCTGTTAAAATGCTTTTAAAAAGACAAAAAATATGATATAATTCATATTAAGGCGGAAAATGGATATTTTTGTTAATATTTTAACAAAAATATCATGTTATTTATTTTTTCGCAATTAAAAAGCATGAGCAAGAATTAACGGCTCAAAAAATTTAAAAAATCGGAGGATTGGAATATGACAAACAACAAAGTAGTAAAAAACTGGTTGGATGAAATGGTTGACCTTTGCAAACCCGAGAACGTTGTCTGGATTGACGGAAGCGAAGAACAACTTGAATCTTTAAGAGCAGAAGCAGTTTCTACAGGAGAAATGATAAAGCTCAATCAGGAAAAGCTTCCCGGTTGCTACTATCACAGAACTGCAGTAAACGACGTTGCACGTGTTGAGGACAGAACATTCATCTGTACCCCGACAAAGGAAGAGGCAGGTCCAATAAATAATTGGATGGCTCCCGACGAAATGTACGCTAAATTAAATGCATTGTACGCAGGCTCAATGAAGGGCAGAACGATGTATATAATCCCCTATTCAATGGGACCTGTAGGCTCACCATTCTCAAAAATAGGCATTGAGCTTACCGACAGTATCTATGTTGTACTCAACATGGCAATTATGACAAGAATCGGAACCGCTGTTATGGAGCAGCTTGGTGACAGTGCAGATTTTGTTAAGTGCCTGCACGCTAAAAAAGATGTAAACCCCGATGAAAGATATATCGTTCACTTCCCTCAGGATTCCACAATTATGTCAATCAATTCAGCATATGGCGGAAACGTATTGCTTGGCAAAAAATGCTTTGCTTTGAGAATTGCATCTTACCTTGGCAAAAATGAGGGCTGGATGGCAGAGCATATGCTTATCTTAGGTCTTGAAAATCCCAAAGGTGAGGTTAAGTACATTTGTGCTGCTTTCCCATCTGCTTGCGGAAAAACCAACCTTGCAATGCTTATTCCTCCCGAATATCTCAAGGAAAAGGGCTATAAAGTATGGACTGTAGGCGATGACATTGCATGGCTCAGAATCGGTCCTGATGGAAGACTTTACGCTAT
>JAZURZ010000042.1:0-12356 GCA_045606465.1 Clostridia bacterium
GGCGTTACCCCGTCATTCTATCCTTCGTCTTAACAGTTCTCCAAACTGTAATCACGCAACTTTTATTCCCGTGATATAATTGTTTGTGTGCGGTCTTTTCAACCGCAAACGTGTCGCACGCTCTTGCACCTCAAAAAACAAAAGAGTCAATTTTAAAACCCATGGGCAGGATTTCATCTTCAATTATACAATCAAAAAAAGAGCTTGCCGTTTATCGCCACGCACCGCAATTTTCTCCTGCGGGACAAAGCACACAAATGATTATTGGCGCAACCCCTGAAAGTGACAAAAAAATTATTACCCTTTCAGAAAATCTTTACAAAAAATATTCCTTAAAGCGTGTCTATTACTCGGCATATGTTCCTGTAGGAACCAATCCCTTACTTCCTGTGGTTGCACCACCTCTTCTTCGAGAGCATAGACTTTATCAGGCCGACTGGCTTTTGAGATATTATGGATTTTCGGCAAATGAGCTTTTAGATGACGAGCATGAGAATTTTAACAATCTGATAGACCCAAAATGTGATTGGGCATTAAGAAATCTGGAGCTTTTTCCAATGGAAATAAACTCTGCTCCCTATCAGATGCTTTTAAGAATACCGGGTATAGGAGTAAGAAGTGCAATAAGAATTGCAAAAGCGAGAAGGGTATCTTCTCTTGGTTTTGAAGATTTGAAGAAAATGAGAGTTTCTTTAAAACGTGCCAAATATTTCATAACTTGCAGAGGAAAAACTTATGAAAATATGTGGCTTCGTCAGGAGCTCGTGGCTCCTATTTTATTAAGCAATGCAGGAGCGTCCAGCTACGGACAAATGAATTTATTTGAAAATGAACCGTGCAAGGAGGATTTTGCAAAATGTCTTACGGGAGAGATGTAATTTATATTTATGACGGGACTTTCGAGGGGCTTCTCTCTGCCATCTTTATAGCCTATAGCGAAAAATGTATCCCTTCTGCTATTACCTCGGACGAGTATATTCAACAATGCCTTTTTGCTGACTGCCGCAGTGTCAGCACCGATTATACCAAAGCTAAACGCATATGGGACTCTCTTAATAAAAAAATTTCTTCGCGTGCTTTGAGAAATATTTACTATGCATATCTTTCCAACCACAATAACAAGGAGCTCATCTGCTATAATTACGCAAGAGCATGCTACCACTTTGGTCCTGATGTTGATTTGCATCTTTCCTGCGCTCCTGTCAATGATATTTTAAAAATCGGTCAGCGTGTGAGGAGCGAGGCACATCAATATATAGAATTTGTTCGTTTTTCAGAGTTGGAAAATGGGGTTTTTTATAGTGAAATAGCTCCAAATTGCGATATATTACCTCTTATTGCGTCACATTTTAAAAAAAGACTTTCCAACATGCCTTGGATAATTCATGATTTGAACAGAATGCAGTGCATTGTATATAATGGAAAAGAATGTTATATTTCTCCCACTGATACCTTTCCTAAGGTGATATATTCCGAAAACGAAAAGCTTTACAGGCGTATGTGGAAGGATTTTTACGACACAATAGAGATAAAGGAGAGACATAATGAAAAATGTCAAAACACCTGCCTGCCAAAGAAATTTCGCAGGTATATGACAGAATTTTGCGACTGAAAATAATTTTTAATATATGTTCAGAATTTAGAAAATCAGCTCTTTTCATTTTTATGGAAGGCTCAATTCAAGATGATGACTCATTTATAAAACAAAGCTTTATTATGCGCAAAAAAACTGCGACAAAGCCACGAAGGTTTTGTCGCAGTTTTTTGCTTTTTGCTCATTTTACACCCATAGCTACTCCCACAATTTTCGACAACAGCTTTGGCATTTTAAAAACCACAATTTTCATAAAATTCACACCCTTTCACCCCGACACTGACCTTTTCACCATTTAAAGATGCACAAATACCCCATAAGTAAAATCAGCAGCGTTTCCAAAACTGCCACCACATAAATTGGCAGGCATACACCAGCTAAAATACCCATGCAGAAGGTGAGGCAGGAAAGTCCTACCGATTTGCAACAAAAATCAATCTTACAAATCACTCAAAATCACCTCATTTATTTTTTTTGATACTATCAATATATGCCCTAAAGTATAATTGTGTGAATTTCTATTTTATTAAATTTTTATTCTGTTTTTTGGCTAATCAGTTTGTTATAAAAAGCCTTTATTGCATTAAAGCTTTCTTCACTTAAATCATGCTCAATTTTGCAAGCATCACTAATTGCAGTTTCCTCCGAAACTCCCATTGCAACAAACACTTTTTGCAAAACAAGATGTCTTTCATACATTTTTTTTGCAATATCCATTCCTTTTTGAGAAAGAATGATATGTCCGGCTTCATCTACATTGATATAACCATTTTCACGAAGCTGTTTCATTGCAACACTTACACTCGGCTTACTGACATTCAATTCAGTCGCTATATCTATTGAACGCACATTTCCATGTCTTTTAGTGAGCATAAGAATTGTTTCTAAGTAATTTTCGCCCGATTCGTATATTTTCATATATTAATCTCCACTATTTTTTATTTTTAGGACACTGCTTCCTTTTTTTCTATTTCCTTATGCACGAAAGTAGGGACTACCTTTTTCAAGGTTTCAACGCAGGAATCGGTATTATTATTTTGAGCTGCATCTTCTAAATCTTTCAGGCTTTTTACAAATTCATCTGCATCCACCTTTATTTGCTTACCCACAAATATTCTGTCATTGGCAGTAGAGCGTAAGCCCTCCTCATCCATTAAAAGCTCCTCATACAACTTTTCGCCGGGTCTTAGCCCTGTAAATTCAATTTTTACTTCGGTATATGGCTCTTTCCCATGCATTCTTATAAGATTTTCAGCCAAAGTAAGAATTTTTACCGGCTTTCCCATGTCCAAAACAAATATCTCACCACCACGTGCTATAGTAGCCGCTTCAAGTATAAGGAAAACTGCCTCCGGAATTGTCATGAAATATCTTATAATATCAGGATGTGTAACAGTTATAGGCTTGTTTTCTGCAATTTGTCTTTCAAAAAGAGGAATTACCGAGCCATTTGAGCCAAGAACATTTCCAAAGCGCACCGCAATAAACTCGGTCGCCGATTTTTTCTGCGCCATATATTGAACTACCATTTCGCAACAACGCTTGGTTGCCCCCATAACATTTGTTGGATTTACCGCCTTATCAGTAGAAACAAGGACAAACTTTTCTGCACCATACTTTTCTGCAAGCTCAGCTGTGTTATAGGTTCCGAAAATGTTGTTCTTAATAGCCTCCTCCGGATTTGTTTCCATCAAGGGAACATGCTTATGAGCCGCTGCATGAAAAACAAGCTGCGGAGAATATTTTTTAAATAGCTTTTCCATTTTTTCTTTATCTCTTACCGACGCAATTTCAATGCGCAAATCAAGGGCATCTTTATATTTTCTTACAAGCTCTTGTTGAATATCATAGGCATTATTCTCGTATATATCAACTATTATAAGGGTCTTAGGCTTGTTTTTAGCAATCTGACGTGAAAGCTCTGAGCCAATAGAACCTCCTCCGCCTGTTACCATGCATACCTTTCCTGAAATTGTTTCTGAAAGTTTGGGGTTGTCTAATTTTATAACGTCACGCTCTAAAAGGTCATCAATTCTTATAGGTCTTATCTGAGAAAGAAGGTTATCTACCTCAATAATTTCATGCAAATATGGAATTTTCTTCACAATGCAATTAGTTTCTGCACAAATAGACATTATTCTGTTCTTGTCCTCTGCACTGCAGGAAGGAATTGCAAAAATAATTGTTTTTATTCTATATTTTTCTACTAATTTGGGAATATCTGCAGTAGTTCCCTCGATAGGAATAGAATTTATTCGTCTGTTAAGTTTACCCTCTTCATCATCCACAATCACGACGGGCTTGTAATTGCAGAATTGTGAATTTTGCATCTCGTTAATAATTTCGTTACAGGCATCTCCTGCACCAACAATCAGAGTTCTTTCTTTTTTAAGTTCTGTATTTATATTTATTTTGTTTCTTACATAGTGATATACAAATCTCATTACTACAACTTCAAAAGCTGCAAACAAGCTTGACAAAACCACATATATTTCATTCAATTTTATATTGGCAAGCTTCATAGTCACAAAATAAACTGACGAGCCTGCAACCACAGCTACAATACAATCAATAAACTCCTTTATTTTTGCATATCTCCATATGTTGTCATATCCTTTAAAGAGAAAAAGACTGGCTACATTAAATAAGGTAAATGCTGCGCACTCCAACAAAGCATGCTCAGTATCTATCTCTTTTATTCCAAATGTAGTCGCCATAAAAAATGCTGACATATGAGCAATTACCAAAAGCGCACAATCGACAAGTATCATCTGAACCTTTCTGTTTTTTATCAGTCTTAGAATATAAGAAAACATATCCCTTAAATACCTCCTGTTAATATGAGGACTTTTTAAAACTGTGCACACCAGTCCTCAGTTTAATTATAACACAATTTTTTTTTATGTCAAGAACTAATACTATTATTGTTAAAAACCCAAATTTAAGTGAACCCTTTTTATCAGACTTTATTTTTTCTGACAAAAAGGGTTCACTTAATAAAATGCCGAATACAATTTATACTTTTTTACAAATTATATTTTTATAATTTGTTTCTTTGAATTTTTCCGCTTACTGTCTTAGGCAGACTTTCTTTAAATTCCACAATTCTCGGATATTTGTATGGTGCAGTTTTTTCCTTAACATAATCCTGAATTTCCTTTTTAAGTTCGTCAGAAGGTTCGGTTCCATCAACAAGAACTATGCTTGCCTTTACAATCTGACCTCTCACTTCATCAGGGACTGCAGAAACTCCACATTCCAGAACATAAGGAAGCTCCATAATAACACTTTCTATTTCAAAAGGTCCTATGCGATAGCCTGAGGATTTGATAACATCATCTATACGTCCTACATACCAATAATAACCATCTTCATCGCACCATGCAACATCTCCGGTATGATAATATCCGTCATGCCATACCTCTCTGGTTTTTTCTTCATCGCCATAATATCCTACAAAAAGACCATTGGGAGCTCCATCCTTTACATTAATTACAATTTCTCCTGGCTCACTTGTCTTTACCTCATTTCCATCCGAATCATGGAGCTCAACCTTGTATATTGGTGCAGGCTTACCCATGGCTCCGATTTTATGCGGCTTTCCTATAAGGTTACCAATAATCATTGTACTTTCTGTCTGACCAAAGCCTTCTTTAATTTGCAGACCTGTAGCCTTTTCAAATTGACGATAAACTTCGGGATTTAGCGCTTCTCCCGCTGTTGTCATATGACGTACAGAGGAAAAATCATATTTTGAAATATCCTGCTTAATCATCATACGAAGCATAGTAGGGGGTGCGCAGAAGGTGGTGATATGATGTTTAGCAAACATAGGAAGTATTTCTGCTGCATCAAATCGGTCAAAATCATAAACAAAAGTTGCCGCCTCACAAAGCCATTGACCATAAAGTTTTCCCCACATTGCTTTTGCCCAACCTGTATCGGAAATAGTGAAATGAAGTCCATCCGGATCTACATTATGCCAATATTTTGCAGTATGGAAATGTCCAAGCGGATATTTGTAGTTATGGGCAGCAATTTTGGGATAACCTGATGTTCCCGAAGTAAAATACATAAGCATTATATCATCTCCGCCAGGAGCATCCTCTGTGCGTTCATAATGAGAGCTGAATCGCTTGTATTCTTCATCAAAATTTCTCCAGCCTTCACGTGCTTTACCAACAATCATTTTATTTACAAGCATAGGATTTTTTTTTGCAGCTATATCAACATAATTGGCAACCTCGCCATCTGATGTGCATACTATTGCACTTACACCTGCAGAATTAAAGCGGTATTCAAGGTCATGCTCGTGAAGCTGATCAACTGCCGGAATGGCAATTGCACCAAGCTTATTAAGACCAAGCATTGCAATCCAGAACTGATAGTGGCGTTTTAAAATAAGCATTACCCTGTCACCTTTTTTAATTCCCAAAGATGCAAAATAATTTGCACACTGACTGCTTGCCTTTCTCATATCAGTAAAAGTAAAACGTCTTTCAATATTATCTTTTGATATATGAAGCATTGCGAGCTTTTCCGGCTCTCTTCTCGACAGCTCATCAACAAGGTCAAAAGCAAAATTAAAGTTTTCAGTATTTTTAAAAGTTATTGAAGTCGGTGTTCCATTATCATCCTTAACAATGTCAATATATTTATGATAAATTCTTTCTTCGTTATCCTTAAGGTCTGCGCCGATAATCTGTTCGGTAGAAACCATGTCTGAATTTACAGATTCAACGATTTGTGCATCAGCTCTTAAAACTATAGCATAAAATCTGCAATCTTTACCATTTATTGCAATCATTCCGTGAGGGGTATCACTATTATAATAAATTGAATCTCCCGGTCCCAAAATTTCCTTATGTTCACCTATCTGAACCATAAGATGTCCTTCGATAACAATATCACATTCCTGACCTTCATGGGTGGTAAGTTCAATATCCTTATTCTGTGCATTTTCATCATAAGTACTTACAACATAAAGCGGCTCTGCAATTCTGTTTTTAAACGCATAAGCAAGATTGTGATAAATCATACCATGAGCCTTTGCTATCTGTTGACCGGTTCCTGCATGAGTTACAGTGTATGACTTAAGGTTGGGGCTGTAGCCTTCAATGATATCAGTTACATTAACCTTGAGTGCTGCAGCACAACGATAAATAAAAGCAAAGTTAAGGTCGGTTTGTCCATTTTCGCATTTTAAATATTCCTCAGTTGAAATTCCTGTCTTTTCCGCCATCTGCTGAGGAGTGTAGTTTTCAATTTCACGAAGTTCCTTTATTCGCCCTGCCATCTCTTTAATTTTAAGATTGATATTTGTCGAATTTACCATGATTTTCTCCTTTTCCGAGGCAAAAAAATCTCGCCTCAAAGTATATATTTAATCCTTTGAGACGAGTGCAAATCACCCGCGGTACCACTCAAATTGCGATTTTTAAAAAATCGCCACTCTCAGGGTCTGACAACCCATATGCATTAACGCAGCAATCACGGGAAGGTTCTACTCGCATCAGCTTTCTTCCTTCCGGCTCAGGAGCTACAAATATGCAATATCCACCATGGCTTGCACCAACCGCCATTTCTCTCAAGGCTTCATAAAGCATAACCTCTCCGTCAAGGCCTTTAATAAGTGATACTATATCACAATAAAGCAAATATGTCAAGAAATTTTTAAAAATTTTCAGAATTCAAGAAAACCCTTTAGAATTAAAAGTAAAAACCAGATAATAAACGCCAAAGATCATCTAATCAAGAAGGACAAACAGATAGCAAAAAAGGTAAAAGTTTATATTCGAAAAATTGACAAATTCTAATTAACATATTGAAAAAATGGCAAAAATATGTTAGAATATAAAAGAAAAATATGAAAAGGTTGTAATGGTTATCTAACAGTCTACAGATGAATATATGAGGGAAAATCGTGATCGAACCAGTAACTCAAAGGCAAAAAGAAGACATGCGTTCCAAAAGAATACTTGTGCTCTTTTTCGCTTTTTTTGATTTGGAAACAATTTTACGTTACAAATAATAACAAAAGGAGCAATCTTTTATGAGAGGATTAAACATATTTAAATGGATTATTTCAATTATTTTAGCTCCAAAAGGTGATAGTAATTATGGCGACATACGAATAATTGATTATGAAGTTGATGTTCCTGCTTAGGTATTGACTCCAATACTGGTGCTACAATTAGTTATGGAAGCGGATTCCCCATATATTTAGACGTTCAGTTTTATGACCCTTATAGTACTGCTGAGATTGTAGTTGAGTTTGTTGGTTATCAAATACCTATGGGCGAAAGTTGGGCTTGTATTCAGGGGTATTCTGATTATAAGCAAATGGCTATTCAAAGTTTAACTGGTTTAGAAGAAACTGTTTATCCTATGCCTTATGACGATTTAGGATTACCATATATTCATGATTTTGGTCAATCTCCAACGATGTGGATTGGAGATAAAATGCCAAGTGGTTATTATAAGCCTGTTCCCATGAGTAGATGTGTATATATGGTAATAGAATTCAGTATTTATAATTCGCAAGGTATTGAAGTAAATGTTGCTGCATTTAAAGATAATGAAAATGGTTTTGAAAATAGATTCAGTGATTATCAGGCTGGAAGTAACCCGAACATCACAGCACCTTTTATAAAAGATATGCAATATAAAGGTATTGCAAATACTTTGCCACAAGTTGATACTAAACTAATTATGGCTATTGATGATAGTGTTACAAATGGTTCTAATTTACCTGTTACGGTCTTTAATCCTATTGAGCCTGGTGGTAATACAACATATTGGTGGAAAACAAATATAAATCCTCAATCAGAAAGGTATTATGCAAATTTAAGTGATTCTTCAAATATGATTCATTTTACTTATAATGACCCTCAAAAATTGAATGCTTATGGCTCTGCTTTTCTAGGCGAAAAAGATACTGTCTGGCGTTTTGATGTAGAGCATAGTGACACATATCAATTCCCTGCAAATAGGATTGCAGATAACGACCCGAATTATGTTTTACCAAGACCATATATTGTAAATAGTAATGGTCAAAGCAGCAATCTCTATGCGGGGCAGAATTTAGCGAACTATGGTGTGGTTAACAGATACAATTATGAAGTCTTTAATTTTAGTAGTTCACAAAGAAGTGGAACCTTTAATCTGGAAACTGGCTCTAATAATGTAATTGTATTGAGGCATCCGAACTATATAGATAGTATTTATCTTGCTTACTTCAAGGGTGAAAACACTACTCAAGTAAAAGATGTACTTAATGAATTCACATTAGAGAGTGGTGCTGGAATAGGTACAATAGTTGATATTGTTTTGACTACAGGTAATGCTGGCGGAATGGCAAATTCAGTTACAGTAATAGAATAAAAAGAAAGTGAGGATGTATTATGAATATTAAAAAACTATTATGTTGCTTTATCTTATTAGTGTTCAGCTTATGTAGTATCTCTGTATCAGCAGAAAACTTTATAGAGTATGATATAGTCAGGGGTAAAGCGGAATCTGTTAACTACTGTGCTTATAATGGAAACACTTATGTGCTTGTAGGTAATGGTGGATTAATTTCTGTATCATCTGATTTATCTACTTGGCAAGAAATAAAAAATGTTTGTTATACAGATATAGAAAAGGTAATTTGGGATGGAACCAACTTTGTTTTCTTATCCGAGTATAATGTGTATAAATCTCCTGATGGCTATTCTTGGACTAAATCTGCTTGTGATTTTACATATACAAGTGATTTTGCTTTGGCAGGTGATAAGTTTATTGTTCATAAGCCTACAGAAAGAAATGCACGTGGTGTTGCTTATGCTCCTGTAGGTTTAACAAGTGATTTTATAAACTTTGAAGAATTAAACTTTGATACTGTTTTAGAGAATGTTAAGTTAACTTATACATTTGCTCCTTTGGTGTATTATATTGATGGTGTGTATTTTGCATTAGGACTGATGCCCAATATGGTATATTCTTCTGATTTAGTGAATTGGTCTGCTGTGCCTGTTCTTCCCAACAAGGATAACTCGTTAGCAGAACAATTATTATTCACTTCTAATAGCGAAGACTTTTTGATTTACTATAATGAAGGCTCTAAGCTAATATGCTACTCCATTTCTAAAAATGATATGTCTGAATGGAGACAGAATATTATTGACATAGGGCATGTTTGGAGTAGTGCCACTATGCAGAAAATAAATAATGAAATATATCTATTTAGTAGTTTCAATAATGTATATAAATCAAACGATGCTTATTTATTTAATAAAGTGGACATAACAACTGATGATGGCTACTTCGTATCTAATGTGGTCCTTCCATTGAAGGTTCTTAAAGGTTCTATAAATATAACTGCTTATAATAATGAAACTATTGAAGGATTTAATCTTCAAACTCCTGTTGTATTTGAGAACAGTTTATTATGGACTGGAAAAGAGTATATAAAACACGATGCTTCAGAAGGTGTTGTTTATAAATCCACAGATAAACGTACTCTATCCGAGTCTAATATTACATCTGACAATTACAAGGCTTTTCGTAGTGCTGGTTCTGGAACTGATAAAGAAATGCTTTGGGATGGTGCAAGGTATATTGCAAGAATAACAGGCTACGAAGCTCCAAAGTTGCGTGGTGGAGCTTTAGAGGATGGTAGAAAACTGTTTGTATTTGATGAAGCATTAAATATGGTTGATGAAGTTATCTTTGTGGGTGATGTATGTGCAATGTCATTTGTGAATGGTAAATACTATGTAAAAATTGGTGACCTTGTAGATAATGAAAAGTATTATATTTATTCTTCCACAAACTTAAATGATTGGAATTTAAATGGTAATTTATCCGAAGTTCCTGTTAGTAATGGTAAAAGCGAAATATTGTTCCAATACGACCGCACGAGCTCAGTTGCTTCATATACAGGACGTGATAAAATAACTCAATCAAATATAAATCTGGGTAATCAAAATTTCTCTGAAATTGATTATGAAACTGAATCATTAAACTATTCTACTGTTATTGATGGTATATATGTATCTAAAATGATTACTGAAAATGGTGTTTATATTGGATTTTCAGATGATGGGGTTTATTATAACAAGGTTAAACTGCCTGATGATTATTTGATTTTGAAAGAGCGAGGCACAACAACTAAAAGTCCTCTATTCTATGATTTAGGTAATTCTATTGCTTATGAAGAATATGGTTTAGTTGTTCGTTTCAATAAGGCTGCAATAAAATCATCCTTTAATTCTGGAGCACATACTTATGTAAAGGTTTCTGATAAAGTTTTAGGGTTTGATACAGAGCCAGTTATTGAATCTGATAGAACTCTTGTTCCTTTAAGATTTATCTTTGAAAGCATGGGTGCAGAAGTAGATTGGGAAAACGATACAAGAACTGCAATAGTACAAAATGAAGAAACTACTATATTATTCTCTATTGATAATACTACAGCAAGCGTTAATAGTGTGAGTAAAACAATGGATGTTCCTGCACGTCTTGTAAATGATAAGACAATGGTTCCACTCAGATTCTTAAGTGAAGAACTTGGATTTAATGTGGAATGGGATAAGGAAAATCGAATAACAATAATAAGTAAATAAATTTTCAAAGTGATCAATTCCTCTGCTGTTTGCCTATAAAAAATTCAAACAGCAGAAGATTTCTATCAAAAAGTTATTTACTGTAGAATGCTGTCATTTTTTTGTTGCCTGTGCTACAATAAATGCATATTAAATTTTAAACAGGAGAAATGCAATGGATATACTCAAGCAAATAAAAAACGAACTTTTTTTGTTTCGGGATTTAAAATACAAGGAATTTCATTCAAAGCTTATGCCTACAATTAATCCTGACACAATAATAGGAGTAAGGGTTCCTATTTTGCGCTCTTATGCAAACAAGCTTTTTAAGAAAGAGGGAATCGAAAAATTTCTTTTATCTCTTCCCCATAACTACTACGAGGAAAACAACCTTCATGCATTTTTAATTGAAAAAACCAAAGATTATGATGAGTGTATCCAAAGGCTTGAAAGGTTTTTGCCATATGTTGATAATTGGGCAACTTGCGACATGATGCGCCCAAAATGTCTTTCTCAAAATAAAGATAAACTTATTTTGAAAATAAAGGAATGGATTTTATCGGAGCATACTTATACAGTGCGTTTTGGCATTGAAATGCTTATGATATTTTTTGCAGATGATGAATTTTCTTTGGATTATTTAGAACTTGTTGCATCAATAAAATCGGAAGAATATTACATTAATATGATGTTATCTTGGTATTTTGCGACTCTTCTTGCAAAGCAATACGAAAGCACAATCCCCTATCTTGAAAAAAACATTTTGCCAGTATGGGTACACAACAAAACAATTCAAAAAGCGGTGGAAAGCTATCGTATTTCTATTGAGAAAAAAGAATATCTTAAAAAATTAAAAAGAAAATAAATTTAATTATAACCACCAGCAAATTAATATTTTTCTCGCTCTATGGAAGGGGTGCTATTAGTTGTCTAACTAAAAACACCGACAAAAAATATCCTTTTGCAAATAGCAAAAGGATATTTTTCTTTTATTAAACTCAATTCATTTTCTGACGTACAACCTCATACATAAGCACTGCTGCCGCAACTGACGCATTAAGGGAGTTTATTTCTCCAAACATTGGAATTTTTACCAAAAAGTCACACTTTTCCTTAACCAATCTTGATATTCCCTCTCCCTCGCTACCAATTACCAATCCGATTGAGCCTTTAAG
>JAZURZ010000043.1:0-7968 GCA_045606465.1 Clostridia bacterium
ACCCTGCAGTTGTAACATTTATTATGAACAAAGAGGGTATCGGCGCTGACGAGGTTGACGCTCTTATGAACAAAAAATCAGGCGTGTTTGGTATCTCGGGCATTTCGAGCGATTTCCGTGACCTTTCTGCAGCTGCTGACGAAGGCAACGAGCGTGCTGCTCTTGCTCTTGATATGTTTGCATATAGTGTAACCAAGCTTATTGGCTCATATGCTGCTGCCATGGGTGGTGTAGATGCAGTTGTTTTCACCGCAGGTATTGGTGAAAATGATTCTGCAATCCGTGAAAAAATTGTAGCAAGCCTTGGCTTTATGGGCATAAAAATCGATTCTGAACTCAACAAAAAGCGCGGCGTAGCGCTTGATGTTTCAGCTAAAGATGCAACTGTTAAAACTTTAGTTATTCCAACAAACGAAGAATTGATGATTGCTCTTGATACACAACGTCTTACAAAATAACAATTTTATAAATTTTTAAAGGATGTTGATCATATCAACATCCTTTATTTTATGTGTTCTGAAAGATTTATTAAAATAAAAGTTCTTTGTAATATTTTTTCCCTGTTGTAAGACATGAGCAAGATAATACTCTTTTTTTCACAAAATTTCACCCTCCCTCGTATTATATATAAAACGGATTTTTTCGTTATTTTATCTTTGTTTTTTGGGGAGTGAAAAATATATGTGTTCTATTGCAGGAATGGTAAATCTTAAGAAAAATTATTTAAGTTATAAAGGCTATAACACACTTGTTGTCCGTGATATGGCAGAAAGTATGCACCACAGAGGTCCTGACTCTTATGGTGAATGGGTAGGCGAGCACGCAGCTTTTGCCCACACCCGCCTTGCAGTTATTGACCCTGAAGGCGGAAAACAGCCTATGAGCCGCACAGTAGAAGGCTATGAATTTTGTATTACATATAATGGCGAGCTTTATAATGCTGATGATTTAAAAAAAGATTTAATTTCACACGGATATAGCTTTCAAACCACATCCGATACCGAGGTTTTACTTTATTCATACATTCATTATGGCGAAAAATGTGCCGAGCTTTTAAATGGCATTTACGCCTTTTGCATATGGGATTCCATGCGGCAAAGGGTTTTTGCCTGTCGTGACCGCTTTGGTGTAAAGCCGTTTTTTTATACAATCTTAGGAGAAAGTGTTCTTTTTTCTTCCGAAATAAAAGGACTATTACGTCATCCATCATTCAATGCATCTGTTGACAAAGAAGGCTTGCAGGAGCTTTTTGCAATTTCTCCTGCAAGAACTCAAGGAATAGGAGTTTTTAAAGACGTTCTTGAGCTTCGTCCTGCACATTCTATGATAATAGACCGCTCAGGAATAAAAATTTTTCCCTATTGGCAATTAAAAAGCCATGAACATACCGATTCTTATGAAGATACTGTAGAGATGGTGCGCACTCTTGTCACCGACAGCATAACACGTCAGTTGGTATCAGATGTGCCCATAGCAACTTTGCTTTCAGGCGGTCTTGATTCAAGCATAATTTCAGCAGTTGCTGCATTACATATGCAAGAAAAGGGAAAAAGTCTTTCTACCTATTCATTTGACTATGTAAACAACGACAAATATTTCAAAGCCTCAAGTTTTCAGCCCGATGCCGATCGCCCATGGGTAGAGCGCATGGTGAAAGAATTTAACACTCATCACACTTTTTTAGAGTGCGACAACAAAGAGCTTATTGATTACCTTATTGATGCAATGCGATATAAGGATTTGCCTGGCATGGCAGATATTGATGCATCGTTGCTCTATTTCTGCCGTCTTATAAAGAAAAAGCATACTGTTATTTTATCAGGTGAATGTTCCGATGAAATTTTTGGAGGTTATCCCTGGTTCAGAAGCGAAAAAGCTTTTTCTACCCCTGCTTTTCCATGGTCATATGATATGAGTCTCAGAAATAGCATTTTGAAGCCATCGGTTTCCAAAACCCTTGATTTGGAAGGATATTCTAAAAGAAGATATACAGAGTCAATAAATGAGGTTCCCACCTTTGATGGCGACACACCCGAAGAAAAACGCCGACGTGAAATATCTTATCTTAATATAAACTGGTTTATGACCAATCTTTTAGACCGTAAAGACCGAATGAGCATGGCAAGCGGATTGGAAGTAAGAGTGCCATTTTGTGACCATCGAATTGTGGAATATGTATGGAATATTCCCTGGGATATGAAAAATAAAGACAATGTATCAAAAAGCATTTTAAGAGAGGCAGCCAAGGGAATTTTACCTGATGATGTTTTATACAGAAAAAAGAGTCCTTATCCCAAAACCCACAATCCTGAATATGAAAAATTGGTCAAAAAAATGCTTCTTGATATAATTTCAAATCCAAATGCTCCAATTCTTGCATTTGCAGATAAGATTGTTCTTGAAAAATTATGCACTCAAAATTCAGATTATGGAAAGCCATTTTTCGGTCAGCTTATGGCAGAGCCACAATTTGTAGGCTACTTAATTCAATTAAATGCATGGTTTTCAGAGTATCATGTGAGAATATTATAAAAAATTTTTCTTTCATAATATAAATATTTTATCAGGTTATACTAAGTAAAAAAATATATGGAGGAAAAAATGAGAAAATCAGTATGGGAAGAAACCTCTTCTTTGCCAACTTTTAACAAAGCGCATGGTGAGAAAAAAACAGATGTTTTAATAATTGGTGGCGGAATTTGTGGAATACTTTGCGCATACTTTTTAAAGCAAGCAGGTATTGACTATATCTTGACAGAAGGGAAAAAAATCGCATCAGGAACCACAAAAAATACTACTGCAAAAATTACATCATTGCATGGGCTTATATATAATAAACTTGCTTCAAAATTTGATGAAAGCACCGCAAAACTCTATCTTTATGCAAATCAGGATGCGCTAAAAGAATATCAAAGGCTTTGTAAGGGTATTGATTGTGATTTTGAGAAAAAAGATGCCTATACCTATTCCCTTTATAATCGTCAGAAAATTGAAGATGAGGTGGAAACTGTTCTCTCTCTTGGTTTTTCTGCAGACTTTTTTAAAGAAACTGAGCTTCCTTTTAGAATCAGCGGTGCTATTCGATTTCCTGATCAAGCGCAATTTAATCCTTTGAAATTTATTTTGAGTATTGCAAAAGATTTAAATATTTTTGAAGACACCTTTATTCATGACATTACCCCAACCCATGCTATATCCGACAGTGCAAAAATTAGAGCAGAAAAAATAATCATCACTACACATTTTCCTTTTATAAACAAGCATGGCAATTATTTTTTAAAACTATATCAGCATCGCAGCTATGTATCAGCTTTTAAAAATGTTCAAAAACTCGAAGGAATGTATGTCGATGAGGATTTATCCGGATTGTCTTTTCGGGAGTATAATAATCTTTTACTTCTTGGCGGAGGCAGCCACCGTACAGGAAAGCAAGGCGGGAATTGGGCAGAAATAAATGAATTTGCAAAAAAATATTATCCTGATGCCGAATTAAGATATGAATGGTCAACGCAAGATTGTATGAGCCTTGACTCTCTTCCCTACATCGGCTTATATTCAAAGCATACGCCAAATTTATATGTTGCGACAGGATTTAATAAATGGGGCATGACTAACTCAATGATAGCTGCAAAAATTTTGTGTGATATGGTAATGGGAAAGGAAAATCCTTATTCTCAGATATTTTCACCCTCTCGCAGTATCATCAAGCCTCAGCTTTTTATCAACGGCTTTGAAACCGCCATGAATTTCTTGACACCAACTACAAAACGCTGTCCTCACTTAGGTTGTGCTCTCAAATGGAACAGCATTGAACACAGCTGGGATTGTCCTTGTCATGGCTCACGTTTTGAAGAAAATGGAAGGCTTATTGATAATCCCGCTACAGGAGATTTGGATATTAAATAAAATATTTGCCCGATAAAAAATATTTTTACTTATCGGGCAAATATTTTATTTTACAAAAATTGTAGTTTCAACTGCTCTTAATAATATAAGACCTTTATATATTTCATATTTCACTCTTTTTTTGCATAATCATGTATAAAAAAGTTTTTGGGGTGAATGTATGAAGGACTATATTGAAGAAAGAGCAATCGCTCTTGCTCATTACATTATTGAAAATAAAACCACTGTAAGAAATGCCGCACAAAAATTTCATGTTTCAAAATCAACCGTACATAAAGATGTAACAGAACGATTACACAAATTAAATCCCTCTTTAGCAGAAAAAGTTCACGAGGTTTTAAATGAAAACAAGGCTGAGCGTCACATAAGAGGAGGACTTGCAACAAAGCAAAAATATCTTTTGGCAAAACAATATAACTATTAACATTTTATCTCTCTCGTTAAAAAAAGGACATGTGAAATCAAAACATGTCCTTTTAATCTTTTTAATCTACTTTTATAACTTCAACTTTATATTCTTCTAACTTTTTAAGATAATCACTTTCAAAATCGCAATCTGTAATAAAGTAATCAATTGCATCTGGCGAAACCAGCTTTGCAAATCCTACCCTGCCAAGTTTGCTTTTATCGCAAAGATAATATCTTGTTTTTGAGTTTTCAATCATCTTACGCTTTATAGCACATTCCTGATCATTGCTTTCAAGAAGACCTGCGTTTTCGGTAAGACCTTTACTGCTGAAAAACACTTTTGTTGCAAAATAGCTTTCCGAAATTGTCCTTTCTGCAACATCCCCCACCAATGATTGATTTACATTAATCTGACCGCCTATGGATATAACCCTTATATTTTCTGCACCCAAGAGCTCGTTAATTATTGCAATCGAATTAGTGATAATAGTAATTTCTTTCATTTTTTTCAAATGTCTTGCCATAAAAAAAGTTGTGGTTGATGCATCAAGAAATATAGTATCTCCGGGAATTATATATTTCACTGCCTCGGCTGCAAGCTTTTCTTTAATGCTTGTATTTGTCTTTTTTCTTTTTTCTATTGACAAATCATGCATGCTTGAATCTACTGAAAGTGCACCTCCATGAGTACGAATCAACGCCTCCTGCTTTTCCAGCTTTTCAAGATCCCTTCTTATTGTTTCTTCTGTAACCTCAAATTCTGCTGCGAGCTTGCTCACCCATACAGCCCCATCTGATGAAAGCTGCTCCAATATTTTTTTCTGACGTTCAAGTGCAAGCATATTACACCTCCACGTTAACAAATTTTATTTCTTTTTAATTATTGTAACACATGCGCCATTTTTCAAACCCGAAGAATTTGCATCATCTGTGTCTATATGCATTTCAGTGTTAAAGTCTTCCCTCACTCTTACCTGAACGTCGTAAAATTTTGTAGGCTTTATTCCCTCTACAAAAACATCAACATAGTCATTGTCTGAAATTCCATTTTGCTTTGCATATTCAGGGGTAAGATGTATGTGACGATTTGCTATTATAACACCTTCGTTTAAATAAACACTTCCCTTAGGACCTACTAAAACTATCCTCTCCGAGCCCTCTACCTTTCCCGATGGGCGAACCGGAGGGCTAACCTTTAACACAAAGGTATCAGTTCTTGATATTTCAACCTGAGTTTTTTCTCTGACAGGTCCTAAAACTCGTACATTTTCTATTGCCTTTAGTGAGGGACCGACAAGTGTTACTACTTCATTTGAGGCATACTCCCTACCCATAAGCACCTTTTTAACTGTCAGCTCATAGCCCTTTCCAAACAATATGTCAAGATGCTCACGTGACAAATGAACATGTCTTTGAGAAACACCTATTTTAATTTTGTCTTTTCCTTGTTCTGCTTCTGCAAGTGCTTTTTTTACAGCTTGCTCGATAGCACCAATATCATACATAGTCATTTTCCTTTCTTAGCCTATTGAAAAGAATTTAGCAATTTCCTTATGTGGTGATGGAATAACCTCGCATCCATACACCTGTCCCAAAGCCTCTCCTGCTTTGCTTCCTGCTTCAACTGCCGCCTTAACTGCTGACACGCTACCTGTGACAATTATTGTAACAAGGCGTCCGCCCAATCTCTTCTCGGTATGAATAAGCCTTACTTCTGATGTCTTTAACATGCTATCCAAAACCTCAATCGATGCAACCAGTCCCGAGATTTCCACTATGCCATAAGCCTGATAAGGCAAAACTTTGGGTTCTTCTGCATTTAAATAGCTTTTTGGCATATTTTTACTGAACTTATCCTTATTCAAATCAAGCAAATATGCCATTTTCTCAACATCTTCTCCAGGATTTGCTATCAAATGAGATACTATATATTTTCCTTTATCCTTAGCATATTCCACACCTGCTTCAACTGCAGCTTTTACAGCTGAAACCTCGCCTTCAATTTTTACAATCATAACAAGGGGTGCCGGAACATCCGGATTAATAGGTCTGTTTCTGTCCATAGCAATTACCTTTACATCAGCCGCTTTCGCCGCTATATCAGCAACACAAATCGCCGTCGTAAAGCTATATACTTCAATCATTCCCAATGCTTTCATTTGCTGCCTCCTAAATTTTAGTTAATTAAACAATGTGAAGTCCGTCAACCAAAACGCATCTACGCTGTCTTGTAAATGAATGTGCCGCTGTAAGACCTTCTCCTGTAGGTCCTGCTATAGTAAATGTGGTGTAGCCTTCTCCGCCTGCACCTATTCCTGCATAAGAAGGCGCATTTTTCACAAATATTGTAGTTTCAACTGCTCTTGCGAATTTTGTGAGATGGTCAACATTTTTGGAATGAATATGTGCAGAATGGCGATTTCCATGTTCTGCCTTGCAAGCAAGAGTAATTGCTTCATCAATGTCATTAACTCCTACAATAGCAAGCACCGGCATCATCATTTCAACCTGAACAAATGGGTGGTCTGCGCTTGTTTCGCATATTACAAGCTTTGCATCGGAGTTTATGCCAAGAGTTTTCAAAAATAGCGATGCATCCTTTCCTACCCAATCTTTATTTATTGAATATTTGCCATTTTTCTCAACAAGAATAGTTTTCTTTAATGTTTCAATTTGCTCACCCTTAATAAGGTAAGCTCCACTTTGTTGCATATAGCTTATAAGCTGATCTTTAACATTTGCAAAAACAAAACATTCCTTTTCTGCAATACACGGAAGATTATTGTCAAAGCTTGCTCCATCAACAATATCCTTTGCAGCTTTCTTTATATCAGCAGTGTCATCAACAATAACAGGAGGATTTCCTGCCCCTGCTCCGATTGCCTTTTTACCTGACGACAACAACGCCTTAACAACTCCCGGACCGCCTGTTGCCACAAGCATTCTTACTATAGGAGATGCCATCATTTCATCTGAGCTTTCCTTGGTTGGATTTTTAACTGTAACAACAAGATTTTCAGGGCCGCCTGCCTCTAAAATAGCACGATTTACCAAATCAACTGCATAGTTTGCAACCTCTTTTGCATTGGGGTGAGGATTGAAAACAACTGCATTTCCTCCTGCTATCATACCCATTGAATTACAAATAACGGTTTCACTTGGGTTTGTTGAAGGAGTGATACTTCCTATAACACCATAAGGCGCCATCTCAACTAAGGTCATGCCATTGTCTCCTGTCATAACACTTGGTGACAAATCCTCTGTTCCAGGTGTTTTGGAAGCAACCAGCTGGTGCTTTATTATTTTATCTGAAACTCTTCCCATGCCTGTTTCCTTAACTCCAAGCTCTGCCATTACAGCAGCCTCATTAAGGGTGAGTTCTCTGATTTTTGCAATCATTTTTTCTCTTTGTGCTACAGAATAGCCCTTAAATTCTATGTATGCTTTATTAACTGCCTCAAGAGCATCAGACATTGTATCAAAAACGCCCTTTTGCTTTTGCATTGATACAGAATTTGTGCTTTCAATTGAGTTTACAACCTTTTGGACAATGTCTTTTACCATTTTTTCGTTGATTTCCATTTTTTATCCAACCTTTCCAAGCAACATAAGTGCTTTTATTTTCTCTTGATTATTTTTTATTTTATGATATAA
>JAZURZ010000044.1:0-32903 GCA_045606465.1 Clostridia bacterium
CTCGTCAGGATTGATTGTGCCATTAGTCCACACATCAACAGTAAGAGTTTCACGGTCGATATATGAGCCGACACGAGTGGGCTCTACAGTGTAGTTCACCTTTTTCACCGGGGTATAGATAGAATCTATAGGAATAACGCCTACCGGAGGTTGCATAATAATCTTGTTTCTTTCAGCAGAAACATAGCCTCTTCCCTTTGACAAAACAAGCTCCATATAGAGTCTTGCATCCTCGTTGAGTTGTGCTATATGCAAATCCGGATTAAAAATCTCAACATCGCTGTCAACTGAGATATCACTTGCTTTAATTTCACCTGCACCTGTCTTTTCTATATAAACAGTTTTAGGTCCGTCGCAATGCATTTTAAATGCAAGCTTTTTGATATTCAGTATAATTTCTGTAACATCCTCTACCACTCCGGGAACTGTTGAAAATTCATGCTGTATTCCTTCAATCTTAATTGTAGCAACAGCTGCTCCTGGTAAGGATGAAAGAAGTATCCTTCTTAAAGAATTACCTATCGTGGTCCCAAATCCACGTTCTAAGGGACTTATAACAAATCTGCCATAATTCCCACTTAATTGAGTACATTCTATATTGGGCTTTTCAATTTCTATCATGTATCGAAACCCTCCTTCACATATTCATGTAACTTTTCCACTTACCGAGGGTATTGACATCTATTACTTAGAATACAACTCGACGATGAGATGTTCAGCAACCTCGTAATCAATGTCATCTCTTGCCGGCAAATTAACAACCTTACCTGCGAGTGTGTTCTTGTCCATGTCTAACCACTTGGGAACCACTCTTGCAGCGTTTGTTTCTATAATGTCCTTAATTCTTGAAGAGCTCTTGCTCTTTTCCTTAAGGGCAACAACGTCGCCACTCTTTACAAGATAAGATGGAATGTCAACTTTTTTACCATTTACAAGGAAATGACCGTGATTAACAAGCTGTCTTGCTTCACGTCTTGTGTTTGCAAGTCCTAATCTGAAAACAACATTATCTAATCTTGTTTCAAGGATTTGCAAAAGCATTTCACCAGTGATTCCATTTTTCTTAGTTGCCATTACATAATATTTTCTGAATTGTTTTTCAAGCACGCCGTAAATGAACTTAACCTTTTGCTTTTCATTCAACTGCATGCCATATCCAGATTGCTTTTTTCTGCTCTGCTTCGGGTTTCTGTTAGAGGACTTTGAAATTCCCATAACAGTAGGCTCAATACCCAAAGTTTTGCATCTTTTCAAAATGGGTTGCATATTCTTAGCCATACTAATTTCCATAGCCTTTCTGCCCACAAATATTTTTTTAATCTTTACATTTCTCCCTGTCTGTAGGCTGACAGGATGCATAATTTGAAAGACCTTTTAAAATGGTGGCGGCTTTTTTAGCCCCTTGCCATTTTAATCTTTCTTTTTAGAAAATAAAACCAAAATCAAACACGTCTTCTTTTTGGTGGTCTGCAGCCATTGTGAGGAATAGGTGTTACGTCCTTAATCATTGTAACCTCTAAACCTGCAGCCTGCAAAGCTCTGATTGCAGCTTCTCTTCCTGCACCAGGACCCTTTACAAATACGTCAACAGATTTTAATCCATGCTCCATAGCTGACTTTGCAGCAGTTTCAGCAGCAGTCTGTGCTGCGAAAGGAGTGCTCTTTCTTGAACCTCTGAAGCCTAAACCGCCGGCACTTGCCCATGATAATGCATTACCTGCAGTATCAGTAATTGTTACGATTGTGTTATTAAAGGTTGAGCGGATATGAGCAGCTCCTCTTTCAATATTCTTTTTAACACGACGCTTGGTACGTGTTCCTTTTTTAGCTACCTTTGCCATTTAGTTTAGTCCCTCCTTTACTTCTTTTTATTTGCCATTGTCTTTGCAGGACCTTTTCTGGTTCTCGCATTATTTTTTGTGTTCTGTCCTCTGACAGGCAAGCCCTTTCTGTGTCTGATGCCTCTGTAGCAGCCGATTTCCATCAATCTCTTGATGTCAAGAGCGTTACGTCTTCTAAGGTCACCTTCAACAGTATATTGAGCGTCGATAGTTTCTCTTAGCTTATTTACCTCTTCTTCGGTGAGGTCTTTAACTCTTGTGTCGGGATTAACTCCATTTTCAGCTAATATTTTCTGAGAGCTTTTAAGACCGATACCATAAATATAGGTTAAACCAATTTCAACTCTTTTTTCTCTGGGTAAGTCAATACCTGCTATTCTTGCCATTGTTACACCTCCATGTATAAACTCTCTACCAATTACACTGCGAGTTTTTTTCTCGCTTTTTATCCATATATAATTTCCCGTCCGGATTCCGCACAAATTTTCATGCGGCAGCCGCACCCGAAAAGGAGCTATATGAGCATAATTTTTTCTCTTTCTTTTTAGAAAGAGCCCTTTCCGAAGCTTTATCAGCCTTGCTTTTGCTTATGCTTCGGATTTTCGCAGATTACCATAATCTTGCCTTTTCTTTTTATGATTTTGCATTTTTCGCAAATCGGTTTTACTGATGGACGTACTTTCATTCCAATTACCTCCTTATTTCGATCTCCAAGTGATTCTGCCTCGTGTCAGATCGTAAGGCGACATTTCAATGGTCACCTTATCACCCGGAAGAATCTTAATGAAGTTCATTCTCAATTTACCTGATATATGAGCCAGAATCTGATGTCCGTTTTCCAGCTCAACCTTAAACATAGCGTTAGGCAGGGTTTCTACAACCGTACCTTCAAGTTCTAAAACGTCTTCCTTAGCCAAAGAAAAAACCTCCCTTGAATTATTAATTATTTGGTATTGTATAGGGCTAATATCTTACGAACCTCCGAATTTGTGATATTCTCTTCAATTTCGAAAGCCTGATTAGTCTTTTGCAAATGCTTCAGTTTCTTTTTTTTAAGTTTTTCAACCCGTCTTAATTTTCCGTCTGCAACATATGCATATTCTTCATCAAGATTTATTACAAGCAACATACTTTGCTTATCCCGTCCTGCCTTTGAATATACTATACTGCCTTTTCTTATTTCCATACATCAGCACCTCACCAAACTACAGTGTAAGAATTTCGCACTCTGATTGCTTTATCAGAATGGTGTTTTCATAATGTGCCGACAGGCTTCCATCCTCTGTTACAACAGTCCAGTCATCGTCTAAGACACCCACTCTGTAATCCCCCTCATTTACCATGGGTTCGATTGCGAGTGTCATGCCTGCTGCAAGTCTGACTCCTCTTCCTTTTTGTCCAAAGTTTGGAACCGACGGATCCTCATGCAGGTTTTTCCCTATTCCATGGCCCACTAAATCGCGAACCACCGAATATCCATTTTTTTCGACATACTCCTGAATAGCTGCCGAAACATCACCTAACTTCGCACCATGCACCGCATATTTAATTCCTTCAAAGAAGCTCTGTTTGGTAACGTCTATGAGCCTTTGAGCTTCACTTGAAATTTTGCCTACCGCAAAGGTTCTTGCTGCATCTCCATGATAGCCATCCTTGCAGGCTCCCACATCAATGCTTATAATATCGCCTTGGGAAAGTACTACATTTTTACTTGGTATTCCATGCACCACAACATCATTTGGCGATGCACAGATACTTTTCGGAAAACCGTTGTAGTGCAAAAACGACGGTTTTGCGTTTTGGGATTTTATATACTCCCTTGCAATTTTGTCCAGCTGCTCAGTCGTGATACCGGGACGTATGTGCTTTTCTAAAAGCTTTAATGTATCCCCGGTAATCCTGCACGCTGCTCTCATTTTTTCGATTTCAGATTTTGATTTTATTGTAATCATCTATCCTACTCCAAAAGCTGAAAGCTTTATGCGTCTAAGCCAAGCGCTTTGGCAACCTCTTTGGTTGTGTCCTCCAAGGCTTCCTTGCCATAAGCAACAACTAATTTTCCCTGCTTTTCGTAGTAATTTTTAATAGGCTCGGTCTGCTCATGATATACATCAATACGATTTTTGACAGTTTCCTCATTATCATCTGCACGCTGAATGAGTTCTCCGCCACAAGCCGCACACTTGTCACCTGCCGCCGAAGGCTTATAGATGACATGATATGGAGTGCCGCAAGCTTTACACTCACGTCTTCCGGAAAGACGCTCTATTATAGTTTCGTCTGAAACCTCGATTGAAAGAACCTTGTCAATTTCAACGCCTGTTTCAGTCAATGCTTCAGCCTGTGCTGTAGTGCGTGGAAATCCGTCTAATATAAATCCCTTTTTGCAGTCCTCTTTGCTTAGCCTTTCCTTGACAATTCCTACAACAACCTCGTCGGGTACGAGCTTTCCTGCATTGATATAATTCTCTGCCATTTTTCCAAGCTCTGTTCCCTCTCTTATTGCTGCACGGAGCATAACTCCGGTGGAAATTGTGTCAATTCCCAAACGCTTTGATAAAATCTCTGCTTGAGTGCCCTTTCCGGCACCCGGCGGTCCTAATAAAATCAGCTTCATACTGCCACCGCCTATTCTAAAAATCCCTTATAATGACGCATTACCATTTGCGACTCCATTTGTCTTACAGTTTCAAGTGCAACACCTTCGATAATCAAAAGTGATGTACCACCAATCTGCATACCCTGGATTTTGAACAATGCACCTGCAATAACCGGCAAAACTGCCACGATACCGAGGAATATTGCTCCAACCAGATTAAGTCTTGTTGTAACCTTTGAAATATAGTCGCTTGTTGGCTTGCCGGGTCTGTAGCCCGGGATATATCCGCCGCTTTTCTTCATATTATTCGCAAGCTCAATAGGATTAAATTGAATTGACGAATAAAAATATGTGAAGAATATAATAAGCAAGAAATACAAAACTGAATACACAACATCTGTCCATGCTGCACCAAAGCCTGCTGACAAGCAGGAAAGGATTGTTCCGCCAATGCCTGTCTCGGGGACATTGCCACCATTTGCAAGACGAACAATTGTCTGAGGGAATGCCATAATGCTTGACGCAAAGATGATTGGCATAACTCCGCCCATAACTACCTTGATGGGTATGTTTGTGCTCTGACCGCCATACATCTTTCTTCCTACAACACGCTTTGCGTATTGAACAGGAATTTTACGTTCAGCTGAATTGAACAATACAACGAATGTGATTGCTGCAATAACAAACACAAGTATCATAGCAATTATAACAACATTCTTTATTGTTACACCTGCTGCAACATAGTTTTGATAAATTGACTGAATTGCACCTGGAATTCCTGACGCAATACCTGCAAAAATTATCAATGAAACTCCGTTACCAAGTCCCTTTTCGGTAATAAGCTCACCCAGCCATACAATAAATGCTGTACCTGCTGTAAATGTGAGAACTATTACGAAAAATCCGAGTGCTGATGTGTCTGAGAACACTTGTGCGCTTTGACTAACTCCCATATTATGAAGAGTTACATACAAGCCTGCACCCTGAACAAACGCAAGAATAATACCAAGGTATCTTGTGATTTTGTTGATTTTTTTCCTGCCTTCAATTCCTTCCTTTGCAAGGCGCTCCAACGCCGGAATTGCAACGGTAAGCAATTGAATTATAATTGATGCGTTAATATAGGGCGAAACACCCAATGCCATAACGGTTGCGTTTTCGAATGCTCCACCTGTAAACACGTTGAAAAGTGAGAACAAGTCCATTCCGCCGCCGCTTAAGAACTCCTTCATGAAGCTTGCATCAAGATAAGGAACAGGGATATGTGCACCAAATCTGAAAACTGCAAGCAAAAACAGGGTAAACCAAATTCTTTTTTTGAGTTCAGGGATTTTAAACGCGTTTCTTAAAGTTTGAAACATAATTAAATCACCTCTGCCTTTCCGCCTGCCTTTTCAATCTTTTCCTTAGCAGACGCACTGAACTTAGCTACCTTCACCTCAAGCTTCTTTGTGAGCTCGCCTCTGCCAAGAATTTTAATTCCGTCAAGAGTTTTGCTTACAACGCCGCTTTCCTTTAAAAGCTCTTGAGTTACAACTGTTCCGTCCTCAAACTTTTCAAGTTCGGATACATTTATAGCTACATATTGCTTTGCAAATATATTGTTGAAACCTCTCTTCGGCAAGCGTCTGTAAAGAGGCATCTGACCGCCTTCAAAACCGGGTCTTACTCCGCCGCCTGAACGTGCGTTTTGTCCCTTATGACCTTTACCGTAAGTTTTACCATTACCGGAACCTATACCTCTGCCGACTCTTTTTGCTGTGAATTTTGAGCCCTCTGCAGGTTGTAGTTCGTCTAATCTCATAATTGCTACACCTCCTTCTTTATGCCTATGTGTTAATTTTCTTCTACTTCAACCAAGTGAGATACCTTCTTAATCATACCTCTTATTTGTGGGGTATCATTATGTTCTTTTGTATCTCTGATTTTCTTTAAACCTAAAGCCGCAACTGTAGCAATCTGATCTTGTTTGCAGCCTATTGTGCTCTTTACAAGCTTAACTTTAATTTTTGCCATTGTATGCTACCTCCTTAACCCTTAATCTGGTCAACGGTTTTGCCTCTCAATTTAGCAACCTCATCAGCCTGCTTCAAATCAGCCAAACCTGCAATAGTAGCTTTAACTACATTCTTCTTGTTGTTGGAACGTAAGCACTTTGTTCTGATATCCTTGATACCTGCAAGCTCAAGCACAGCTCTTGTTGCGCCGCCTGCGATAACGCCTGTACCTTCTTTAGCAGGCTTAATCAGAACTCTGCCAGCACCATACTCACCAATAACCTCATGAGGAATGGTGGTTCCTACCAGCGGAACACTTATCATGTTCTTCTTAGCGTCTTCTATTCCTTTTCTGATTGCATCGGGGATTTCTGCAGCCTTACCTGTTCCGCAGCCTACATGACCATTGCCGTCGCCGACTACCATCAAGGCACTGAAACGGAAGGTTCTACCGCCCTTAACAACCTTTGCAACACGATTAATTTCAACCAACGATTCTTGAATATCAAGTGTTGATGCATCTATTCTTTCAGCCACAATATCTACCTCCTTTTATTAGAATTCAAGTCCTGCTTCTCTCGCACCTTCTGCAAGAGCAGCAACTCTTCCGTGATAGATGTATCCGCCTCTGTCGAATACCACGGCTTTAATTCCCTTTTCCAACGCCTTTTCAGCAACCATCTTGCCTACAGCCTTTGCTGCATCGCAGTTTCCGCCATAGCTTTCTGTAAATGCCTTCTCAAGGCTTGACGCACTTACAAGTGTAACACCCTTTGTGTCGTCAATAATCTGAGCGTAGATATGCTTAGAGCTTCTAAAAACATTCAGTCGCGGTCTCTCCGCAGTTCCGGAGATGTTCTTTCTAACTCTTTGATGACGCTTCAGTCTTGATACATTACTATTTTCTTTCTTTATCATTTAAGAACACTCCTTTCTTATTTCTTCTTACTTCCTGCTTTTCCTTCTTTACGTCTGATTACCTCATCAGAGTACTTAATTCCCTTGCCCTTGTAAGGTTCAGGCATTCTGTATTCTCTGATTTTAGCTGCTGTCTCACCGACAACCTCTTTGTTAGCACCCTTGACAATAATTTTGTTGGGAGCAGGAACCTCGATTGTGATACCCTCAACTGCAGTATATTCTACAGGGTGAGAATAACCAAGGTTTAAAACCAAGGTCTTGCCTTGCATCTGAGCTCTGTAACCAACACCGTTGATTTCAAGCTCTTTTGTAAAGCCGGCTGTTACGCCTATAACCATGTTATTAATCAATGTACGGGTTAATCCGTGCAATGCTTTATGATTTTTTTCTTCTGATGGACGCTCTACAGTGATTGTTCCATTCTCGGATTTGATTATCATATCCGGATGAAGCTTTCTTGTAAGGGTACCATTTGAACCCTTAACTGTCACTTCGTTGTCCGCGCCAATTTTTACATCGACTCCAGCAGGAATCGCAATTGGCATTTTACCGATTCTTGACATTTTCAATGTCCTCCTTAACTTAAATTTTCTCTGTACTTTTTTAAAAACTACAGGTTTTCAGTTTTTATAAAATTACCAAACGAATGCTAAAACCTCGCCGCCGATATTTTCTTTTCTTGCAGCCTTATCGGTCATAACACCCTTAGATGTTGAAATGATTGCAATTCCTAAGCCTTTAAGAACTCTTGGAAGCTCTTCAGCACCTGCATAAATTCTTAAACCCGGCTTTGAAACTCTCTTCAAACCACTTATAACCCTTTCCTTTGCTGGGCCATACTTTAAAGCTATTCTTATAACTCCCTGCTTACCATCTTCGATAATCTGATAGCTCTTTATATATCCTTCATCATTAAGAATTTGTGCTATAGCCTTCTTCATGTTTGAAGCAGGAATGTCAACTGTTTCATGTTTAGCAGAATTTGCGTTTCTGATACGAGTAAGCATATCTGCGATAGGATCAGTTATTTGCATTAAATTTACCTCCTTCCGAAATCTGTAGGAAACTCTTTATTTTACCAGCTTGCTTTCTTCACGCCGGGGATTTGACCCTTGTAAGCCAATTCTCTGAAGCAAATTCGGCAGATACCGAACTTTCTTAAATATGCGTGAGGTCTGCCGCAGATTTTACATCTGGTATAGCCCTGAGTTGAGTGCTTGGGCTTTCTCTGCTGCTTTATAACCATAGATTTTTTAGCCATGATTTATCCTCCTTCTTAACTGCGAACAAATGGAGCACCCATTAATGAAAGCATTTCACGAGCCTCTTCGTCTGTCTTTGCAGTGGTAACGATAATAACGTCCATTCCTCTGATTTTATCAATCTTATCATAATCAATTTCAGGGAAAATCAACTGTTCTTTAATACCTAAAGAATAGTTTCCTCTTCCATCAAAAGAATTTGGATTAATACCGCGGAAGTCACGCACACGGGGAAGTGCAACATTGAACAATCTGTCTAAAAATTCATACATTTTATCAGCTCTCAATGTAACCTTACATCCGATGTTCATTCCCTCTCTTAATTTAAAGTTAGCAACTGATTTTCTTGCCTTTGTTACAACAGGCTTCTGACCTGTAATAGTTGCAAGATCGGTCATTGCCGCATCAATAGCTTTGGGATTTTCCCTTGCATCTCCCATGCCGATATTGATAACAATCTTCTCGAGCTTCGGGATTTGCATAGTACTTTTGTAGCCGAACTTTGTCATCAAAGCAGGAGCCACTTCTGTATTATATTTGTCTTGCATTCTCGACATTCTTTCTTACCTCCTCTTGTGCAAAAATCAGTCATTAAATACTTCTTGACATTTCTTGCAGTATCTCACCTTAGAACCGTCTTCTAAAATTTTAACGCCGGTTCTTGCAGCCTTGCCGCACTTTTGGCAAACTCTAAGAACGTTTGAAGCATCAATTGCAGCTTCCTTTGAGATAATTCCGCTTTCCTGTCCCTGTGCTCTTGCCTTCTGGTGTCTTTTAACCATTGCAACACCCTCGACAATAACCTTACCTGCTTCAGGATTTGCTAAAACTATCTTGCCTTGCTTGCCCTTATCTTTTCCGGAGATAACCTCAACGAGGTCTCCGCGCTTAACATGTAACTTTTTCATTGTCCTTGCACCTCCTTACAGAACTTCGGGAGCCAATGACAAAATCTTCATGTACTCTTTATCTCTGAGCTCTCTTGCTACAGGGCCGAAGATACGTGTACCTCTTGGATTTTTATCATCTTTAACGATTACTGCTGCATTTTCGTCAAAACGAATGTATGAACCATCGGGACGTCTTGTCTCCTTTACAGTTCTTACAACAACAGCCTTAACTACATCACCTTTTTTAACAACGCCGCCCGGTGTTGCCTTCTTAACAGAACAGATTATTTCATCACCGACAGCTGCATATCTTTTCTTGGAGCCGCCTATAACACGGATGCACATAACTTCCTTTGCACCTGTATTATCCGCAACCTTCAAGAGTGTTTGTTGCTGGATCATGTTATTCCTCCTTCCCGGCAACAGTTTCCTTCATTACTGTGCCTTTTCTACAATCTCTACCAATCTCCATCTCTTATCCTTGGAGAGCGGTCTGGTTTCCATAACCTTAACCTTATCGCCCTTTGCACAAATGTTTTCTTCATCATGTGCCTTAAGCTTATAAGTTCTTTTTACAACTTTTCCATAAAGCGGATGCTTTACACTGTATTCAATGGCAACAACAATGGTCTTATCCATCTTATTGCTGATTACCTTACCGATTTTCACTTTACGGCTGTTTCTTTCTGCCATATCAGTGTCCTCCTTTCAAAAATTTCGAATTGTTTATAAGACGCATAAAAGCTTTTGCTCTGCTCCAAAGGAAACCCTTTGAAAATTACATTGCAGAACCCTCTAATTCTCTTTCATGAATGATGGTTTTGATGCGAGCAATTGTTTTCTTAACGTCGCCAATTCTCTGAGGATTTTCCAATTGGTTAATAGCGTTTTGAAATCTCAGATTGAAAAGTTCCTTCTTGCACTCAGCAAGTTTCTCTGTCAATTCAACTGATGACAATTCTCTAAGCTCATTTACTTTCATTCTTATTCACCATCCTCTGCTTCACGTTTAACGAATTTACATTTAATAGGCAGCTTGTGCATTGCAAGACGAAGTGCCTCACGTGCAACCTCCTCGCTTACACCGCCGATTTCAAACATAACTCTGCCCGGCTTAACAACTGCTACCCAATACTCAGGACTTCCCTTACCTGAACCCATTCGAGTTTCAGCAGGTTTTTGAGTGATAGGCTTATCCGGGAATATTTTAATCCAGACCTGACCGCCTCTTTTTGTGTATCTTGTCATAGCGATACGGGCTGCTTCAATCTGTCTTGAGGTAATCCATGAAGGCTCCAACGCCTGCAAGCCGAACTGTCCATTTGATACAACGTTGCCACGTGTTGCTTTGCCTTTCATTCTTCCTCTCATAACTTTTCTGTATTTAACTCTCTTAGGTAACAACATGATTATTTGCCTCCCTTCGGTCTTCTTGCAGGACGCTCACGACGCTTTTCAGGCTCTGCTGCCTTTCTGTTGTCGTGAAGAACCTCGCCCTTGTAAATCCAAACCTTTATTCCGAGGATACCATAAGTTGTCATAGCTTCTGCGAAGCCATAATCGATATCAGCTCTCAAGGTCTGAAGGGGAATTGTTCCCTCGTGATATTGTTCTGTTCTTGCAATTTCTGCACCGCCCACACGGCCTGAAACGCTTGTTTTGATACCCTTAACGCCAAGACGCATTGCTCTTCCCATAACCTGCTTCATAGCACGTCTGAAAGAAATTCTCTTTTCGAGCTGTGCTGCAATGTTTTCAGCAACTAACTGTGCGTTTGTATCGGGTTGCTTAACTTCCATAATATTAATGTTTACACTTCTGGAAGTCATTTTTTCTAACTGTGCCTTAATTTTGTCAATTTCAGTTCCTGCCTTACCAATGATAAAGCCAGGTCTTGCTGCATGAATAGTAACAAAAACCTTGTTTTGCTTACGCTCAATTACAATTTTTGCAACGCCTGAATCATAGCAAGCTTTTTTGACAAACTTTCTTATATTATAATCTTCAACCAGCTGGTCTCCAAAGTCTTTTTTACCTGCAATCCACTTAGAGTCCCAATCCTTGATTATTCCGACTCTTAAGCCATGAGGATTAACTTTCTGTCCCATTAGGAAATACCTCCTTCTTTAAATTATTCTTTTTCCTTTAAAACCAAAGTAATATGGCTTGTTCTCTTTAAAATTCTGAATGCTCTTCCCTGCGCTCTGGGTCTTACTCTTTTGAGTGAAGGTCCCTGTGAGGCAAAACATTCTGAAATATATAATTGATTTGCATCCATATTATGATTGTTTACTGCATTAGCTATAGCTGATGCTAAAAGCTTTTCCAAATACTCGCTTGCAGCTTTGGGAGTGTTCTTCAAAATTCCCATAGCAACTCCAACTGGCTTGTTTCTTATAAGATCAAGAACAATTTTTACCTTTCTGGAAGAGATGCGAGCATATTTTAAAGTTGCGCGTGCTTCCATGTTATGGAATCCTCCTTTCAACTCGTCGTCTTAGAATTTTTATTATCTTGAAGTTTTTGCTCCTGCGTGACCCTTGAAGGTTCTTGTGGGAGCAAATTCACCCAATCTGTGACCTACCATATCCTCGCTGATGAACACGGGAACGTGTTTTCTTCCGTCATGAACAGCTATTGTATGACCTACCATTTCGGGGAAGATAGTAGAAGCTCTTGACCAGGTCTTTATAACCTTTTTTTCGTTTGCAGCGTTCATTGCATCAATTCTTTTGATTAAACGCTCTTCCACAAAAGGTCCTTTTTTAAGTGATCTGCCCATTTATTTTTCCTCCTTTCGGAAAACGGTTAATTATTTCGCATTTCTTCTCTTAACAATAAACTTATCGGTCTGGTTCTTCTTCTTTCTGGTCTTATAACCAAGTGCCGGTTTACCCCAAGGAGTAACAGGTGCGGGACGACCGATAGGTGACTTACCTTCACCACCACCATGAGGGTGATCGTTCGGGTTCATAACAACACCACGGACGGTAGGACGCCAACCCATGTGACGCTTTCTTCCTGCTTTACCGATAGAAATGTTTTCGTGTTGCTGATTTCCTACGATACCGATAGTTGCTTTACACTCCATACGAATCATACGAACTTCGCCTGATGGCAAACGAACCTGTGCATATTCGCCTTCCTTCGCCATAAGCTGTGCAGAGTTACCTGCTGAACGCACGAGCTGACCGCCCTTGCCAGGATACAATTCAATGTTGTGAATTAATGTACCTACAGGAATGTCACGAATGAACAATGCGTTACCAGGCTTAATATCTGCGCCTTTGCCTGATACTACAACGTCACCGTCTGTAAGACCTAAAGGTGCAATGATATATGCCTTTGTTCCATCCTCATATTGAATGAGAGCGATGTTTGCGCTTCTGTTAGGATCGTACTCGATTCCGATTACAGTTGCAGGCATTCCGTCTTTATTTCTCTTGAAATCTATAATTCTGTACTTTCTTCTATTACCCCCGCCTCTATGACGAACAGTAATTCTGCCATATGAGTTTCTTCCTGCATTCTTCTTCAAAGACTCAAGCAAGGAACGCTCGGGAGAAGTCTTTGTGATTTCGGCAAAATCCGAAACCGTCATAAATCTTCTTGCAGGAGAAGTTGGCTTAAATTTTCTTATAGCCATTTCTTTTTTCACTCCTTCTCTGAATTTAGAGGGTTAGTTTTTAAAAATCTTTTAAAAGCTACCCTTCGGCATTTTATGCCTTTATACGATTTTGTTTTACATCTCGAAGAACTCGATGGTTTTGCTGCCAGGCTTCAAGGTTACAATGGCCTTTTTCCATGAAGGTCTTCTTCCTTCATATTTACCCATTCTCTTTACCTTGCCTTCAACACGCATTGTGTTTACTGCTGCAACCTGCACGCCGAAAACCTCTTCAACAGCCTTTTTGATTTCAATCTTGTTAGCTGTTGTTGGAACTTCAAAGCTGTATCTGTTTATCTGATTGCCTTCTCTGTCATATACAGGCTCTAAGCTGCGCTCAGAGATGATTGGTCTTCTTATAATATCGTGTGCGTATGTCATTAGCAAAGCACCTCCTCAATCTTGGCAACTGCCTCTTTAGACATAATAAGCTTGTCATGCTTAAGAATTTCATAAGTGTTTAATGTTCCTACATATGTGGGAGTAACACCCTTGATATTTCTTGCTGACTTATAAACATTCTCGTCACATTCAGCAGTTACAATCAAAGCCTTTGTGTTAATTTCAAGACCCTTTAAGAGCTTTGCAATTGTTGCTGTCTTGATTTCCTCCATTTTAAGGTCCTCAATAACGAAAATTTCATAAGCTTCATATTTAGCAGAAAGCGCAGACTTTAATGCAAGTCTTTTTACCTTCTTATTTATGCTATATCTGTAGTCACGGGGTTTGGGTCCGAGTGCAACACCACCGCCTGTCCATTGTGGAGCACGGATACTTCCCTGTCTTGCACGGCCTGTTCCCTTTTGACGCCAGGGCTTGATTCCGCCGCCTCGTACTTCAGTACGTGTCTTTGTGCTTTGTGTGCCCTGTCTTTGGTTTGCAAGATAATTTACAACTACCTGATGCAAAACCGCTTTATTCACTTCAGCTGCAAAAATCGCATCGCTTACTTCCATCGAGCCGACCTTTGCGCCTTCCATGTTATATACAGCTACTGTTGGCATAGCTTATTCCTCCTTTCTTCCAAAAACCTTTTATGCTTTAACGCTGTTTCTGATGGTAACAAGTCCGCCCTTCGCACCGGGAACTGCACCCTTCAGAAGAATAAGGTTATTCTCTGCGTCAACTTTTACAACTTCAAGATTCTGAACTGTTACCTTCACAACTCCCATGTGTCCAGGAAGCTTCTTACCCTTCATAACTCTTCCGGGGTTTGAACATGCTCCCATTGAACCTGAGCCTCTGTGATAACCTGAACCGTGAGCCATAGGACCTCTGTGTAAGCCCCATCTCTTCATAGGACCTGCAAAGCCTTTACCCTTGCTTATTCCGGTAACATCAATCTTTTCGCCAGCTTCGAATGCGTCAGCCTTGATTTCATCTCCAACATTAAGAGCTGAACAATCCTCAAGTCTGAACTCCTTCAAATACTTCTTAGCTGCTACGTCTGCTTTTGCAAAATGTCCTTTCTGAGGCTTGTTTAATGCCTTTTCCTTGACATCGCCGTAGCCAACCTGAACAGCCTCATAACCATCGTTATCAGCTGTCTTTTTTTGCACAACTACGCATGGACCTGCTGCAATTACGGTTACGGGAATTACCTTACCGTCTGCATCAAAAATCTGTGTCATGCCGACCTTTGTGCCTAAAATTGCTTTTTTCATGTCTTTCATTCCTTTCTATAACAGTTATTGGTTCCCAATAAAAAGCGGAAACGGGAACATGTACCTGCATCATAGCTCTTATTTCAAGAACTACTGCCACCCTTGATTACATTTTTTCATCAGGGCTTTTTTTCAAAGGAAAAACTTTCCTTTTTAACTTACTTCTGAATTACGTTGATTTCAACGCCAGCAGGTAAGTCAATTTTGATTAACGCCTCCATGGTCTTAGCACCAGGAACAACGATATCAATTAATCTCTTGTGAGTTCTTCTTTCGAACTGCTCACGAGAATCCTTGTACTTATGAACCGCTCTTAAGATTGTGATAACCTCTTTGTCAGTCGGCAAGGGGATAGGTCCTGAAACCTTCGCACCTGTTCTCTTTGCAATTTCAACAATTTTTTCTGCTGACTGATCAAGAACAGCGTGGTCATAAGCCTTTAACTTGATTCTGATTTTCTGATTTGCTGCCATACTTTTTCCCTCCTATAGATTTGTTTTTTTAAAGAACGTGCGTCCCATTTTAAGCCACATTCTTTACATTGTGTAATCCTGCACGACAGCTCCGGTGTTTTACACACCGCCGGGTGTTTCTTGCCACCCTCAAAATAAAACCCGAAATGCTTTTAGCCTTCCGGGTAGTCAATTTCGCTACTTAAAATGTTTTTTTGACACACTTTCCTCTTAAAAAAATACCTTTTTAAGAGCACAACTCATCCGTGTGTTTCGCATTATCCAGCAAAACAAGCTTTCAAGCCAAAACCCCATGCACCGCTTTAAAACCTCCCAAGAGAGAAATTCCTGCATAAAGCTTCAACCTGTTCGCCTGCCAAAAAAATTTTAAAATGCAGCGTGACCTGTCGCCCGGTTTCATGAATCGGACATTCTCCACGGAAAAACCGGACCTTCTCGTCCGCAACCTCCCGCTTCATCGTTTGTCAAGTGTCACAACATTAATATTATATATTAAACCTCCCTTAATTGCAAGCTTTTTTTGGAATTCTTTTAAAAAATACCCAACAAACTTTCACAAACTTTTCTTGCCACTTTTATGCAATTTGACATATATATTTTCCCCTTTTTGAGGGATTAAAAAAAATTAGTGGCTAATAAAAAACAACCTTTCTTCCCCTTAGCCACTAACAAAAACCCCGCCTCGGGTTCCAAGGGTGACAACCCTTAGTCGTTTCAAGGGGTGTGGGGAAAATCAAAATCCCCCACGCTTTTGCTGCTTTTAGCACCAAAAGTAGACCTCCCCCTGGCAAAGGGGAAAAGAAAATAAAAACTTACACATTCATATAATTTAGTCACTAATAAAATCGGAACGACACATCGGTCGTTCCCTACAATAATTTCCTAAAAAACAAAACCTTCCCCCTTAGTCACTATCAAAAAAAGCTCCAAGAAAACCTTCTCAGAACTTTTTAGTTTTGGTCATAAAACAATCGTTTTGTGCCTTGTAGCATGACACCCTATATTCACTGCCACAGGAAGACCTGCAATATGCGTGGGAAATACTTCAATATTTACCGCCATTGCAGTGGTTGTTCCTCCCAAGCCTTGCGGTCCTATCCCAAGCATGTTTATTTTATTTAAGATTTTTTCCTCAAGCTCTTTGTAAAATTCATCAGCATTGCGAACGTCTATACTTCTTGTAAGCGCCTTTTTGGAAAGCCATGCTGCCTTGTCCATCGTTCCGCCAATTCCTACCCCCACAATCATAGGCGGGCAAGGATTCGCTCCTGCCTTTTTCACGGTTTCCACAACAAAATCCACCACTCCCTCTACTCCGTCGGAGGGATTTAACATTTTCAGCGCCGATTTGTTTTCGCTCCCGAACCCCTTGGCAGCATAGGTTATTTTTAAGTTTTCACCCTTTACAAAATCGCAGTATATAATAGCAGGGGTATTGTCATTTGTGTTTATCCTTTCAAAGGGGTCTTTAACAACCGATTTTCTGAGATACCCCTTCTCATAGCCATGTCTTACTCCTTCGTTTATAGCATCAGAAAGATTTCCATTAACAAAAACCTCATCGCCTATTTCCACAAAGAAAACTGCCATTCCTGTGTCCTGACAAATGGGCATCTTTTTTTCTTTTGCAATCTCTGCATTTTTTAAAAGCTTTTTTAAAATTTCCTTGCCCAAGTCACTTTCTTCTGTTTTTATTGAACCTTTGAGGGCATCTTCTATGTCGCAGTTAAGAAAACAATTTGCCTCAATGCACATCTTTGCCACAAGGCTTGTTATTTTTTCTGCATCTATTACACGCATTTTTTCCACTCTCCAATTAATAAAAAAGGGATTTTTGCAAAACTAAAACATGAAATATTTTTTATCAATTTTTCATTTCGCCAAAAATCCCTTGCTTTATTTAATTATTTACTTTCTTTTCTTATCTTTTCAACTACCCATTTCATTTCGTCCATCTTTTTGTCAATGTCGCTCGCAAGCTTGAATTGAGTTCTTGCTCTGTCAAGATTGTGTTCGGGACGATGAATTTTAAAATAAGTATCGCCATTTAAATAGTCAGTAAGAAAACGTATTCCACATTCGTAATTCAAAAGCTTTGCAGAAATTGGCAAAAGCTCAATTTCACGCTCGGTCATTGCATGACCCATTTCCTCAAAATATCCCGCGCAGAAGCATTTGAAGGCCTGCATGTCAAACCAGACCTTTGAAAGGTCCTTCTCGTCCTCTGCTGCAGTTGCTGCTCCAACCCTCAATGCATCACCGAAGTCATATAAAAGAGAACCAGGCATTACAGTGTCAAGGTCAATTACGCACACAGGTGCGCCTGTCACCTCATCAAACAAAACATTGTTTATTTTGGTGTCGTTGTGTGTAACCCTCAAGGGTATTGAACCATCTCTAAGTCCATCTGTCACCACCGATATAAAATCGGAATTTTTAAGCGCAAAATCAATTTCCGCCTTAACTGATGCAGCACGTCCTACGCGGTCTTCCTCTATTGCTTTTTTAAGAGCCTCAAATCTTTTTGGAGTGTTGTGAAAATCAGGGATTATATCAACAAGCTCCTCTGCAGGATAATCATCCAGCATCCTTGCAAATTTACCAAAGCCCTTTGCTGCCTGATAAAGCTCTTCAGGATCAGAAACCTCGGATATTGATTTTGATTTTTTTATGAACTTATAAACCCTATAGGCTTTGCCATCAGGAGTTTTGAAAAACTTCTTACCTTCATGAGTTTTTATTACAGTTAATGTTTCCCTGTCAGGATTTCCTCCCTCTTTTTTAATTTTACCTCTTAAAAATTCGGTTACCTTTGAAATGTTTTCCATCAAAGCTTCAGGGTCAGTGAAGATATTTGTATTTATCTTTTGCAATATATAGTCCTGTGATTCTGACAAATATGTATCATTAATGTGTCCGTCTCCATATACCGTGAGCTTTGTATCAACTACAAATTGTTTAAAAATTTCGTTTATCTCCATTTTTTTACTCCTTGCATTTCGCACTCTTAGCGTATTTTTCTCAGAGTTTCCTTTAACTCAGGAACATCTTCTCTGTAGGTTATGCCATACCACATCTCGTCGGTTGTGAGCACCTTTACCTTCTTACCCATTTTGTTGATTTGGTCGTCAATTACCTTGGGGATGAAAAATTCCTTTTTGGGCACATTTATATTTTCCTTTAAAAAGTCCTCAAAATCTCTTTCAAGAACCTCAAATATTTCTGGGGTAAGTCCCCACAAATTCATCGAAACGATTGTATCTTTCGGGATTGTGGTATCCCACGGAATGTCGGTCATTTCAGTGACCTTTTTTAAATATCCGTCCTCAATTTCGCATACTCCTCTGGAAACTGAGCCATTTTTGGAAAGAGTGTTTCCAAGCTTGTAGCCTGCCATGCACATCATATCGTTTTTAAGCAAAAAGTCATTCATTTCCTTATAAACACTTTTTCCATAATAATCGTCTGCATTTATGACTGCAAAAGAGGTATCTACTGCGTCCTTTGCACAAAGTATAGCATGTCCTGTTCCCCACGGCTTTGTTCTGTCTGAAGGGCAAACAAATCCATCAGGCAAATTATCAAGTTCCTGGAACACATACTCGGTGTCAATCATATTCTCAATTCTTTTGCCTATTGCCTCACGAAAATCCTTTTCAATATCTTTTCTTATTATAAGTACCGCTTTTGAAAAGCCTGCAGAAAGTGCATCTGTTATGGAATAGTCAAGTATCATTTCACCATTCGGGCCTACGGGTGCTGCTTGCTTTAAACCGCCAAAACGACTGCCCATGCCTGCTGCCATAACAACTAATGTTGTTTTTTTATTCATTCCTTTACCCTCCTGTTTGATTTCTCCATTTTAAAGTCTACTTTTAATTATATGATTTAAATTCAAAAATGTCAACATAAATTTACTTTTTTTATTGAATTTGTAGTGTTTTATGATTTTTTTCACTATTTTATATTAATTTTTTCTATAATTCCATAAGTTTTTGCATATCCATTGTTTATTCCTATGTTATCACCATACAAAAGTTTTTTTCCCGAGCTTGTAAAACAGCCATCATCTGTTACAAAGCCTTGGGTTTCAATTGTGACATACAAATCGTACTTGTCGGGATACTCTGCTAATTTGTATTCTCCGTTGTCGAGCTGGACAGGTCTTATAAAAGGTTTTTGTTCCACCGAAACAATATTCCCCATAAGCTTTTCCTTTTTGTCGTCATATATATTCTCGTGGTTTTTGTTCATTGCAGCTACCGACTGCTCTCTTATTCCCTCAATGCACAATGTATATTGAATGGTTACGTCATTGCTCTTTTGGACTTTTGTTCCAAGGGTTTTGTATCCTACCGCAGCAATAGCAAGCACAATTAAAAGAATAATTCCTAAATCCACTAAGTTTATTTTTCCAAATAATTTTCCGTCTTTATCTATCAGTTTCATTATCTTTCACCCCTTTTTTTAATTTATTTCCAAAACATATCCGTTGCATTTAAAAACCGAGGTTTCTATCCAGAAATGCTCACCTATTTGAATATCGCTATTTTGGGGAACCTCTATTGTGAGATAAAGGTCGTACCTCTCAGGAATTTCCACCTTTTTCACAACCCCGTCTCTGCTTGAAATCGAGTCTGTCATAGCAGGCTTCACCTCAAAATCCACAATTTCGCCAAGACGAGTATTCTTGGTTCCGTCATAGGCAATATCGTCTGTTTTTACAACATCACAAATGCTTTTTTTAAGTTCTTTTGCCTCTAAAACAATTGTTTTTGTACCTTGCTCTTCATTTTTGTTGTAGCTTTTTGCAAAAAACACTCCGCCCGCAATTAAGGCAAGCACTAAAACCACAACCAAAATATCTATCAGATTGAATTTTATCTTTTTCATATTTTTCTTTTCCCTTTCTTCATATTTCATCCTTGTATATTCTTTCTAAAAGCCTTGCCATATTAGCGGCTTTAAATCTTGTATCTACAAAGTTTTTCCCTATCTCTCCTGCCTCTTTTCTCATTTGCTCATCATCAATATATTCAATAACCGCCTCTGCAAACCCCAATATGTCATCTTTTGCAATTATTTTGCCATTTTTCTGATTGCAAACCAATTCCTCAGGTCCTCCCGAAGCAGTTGTGACTATGGGCTTAGAAAGACTCATTCCCTCTATTAATGATATGCAAAGTGCCTCTTTTTTTGAGGTGAGCACATGTATGTCTATTACATTCATTATGTCATTTACATCGTCTATATACCCTGTAAAAACAACTCTGTCAGCTATGCCCTTTTCTGCGGCAAGCCTTTTTAGTTTTTCTTCTCTGGTTCCTGTCCCTACTATCATAAACGCAGTCTGAGGACGTGCATCACTCACAAGTTTTGCAACCTCTATGAACATTTCGTGGTTTTTAACCTCTTCAAGCCTTGCCACCATTCCCACAACAATTTTGTCTGAGGCAATTTTATAATCTTCTTTTATTCTTTCTATTTCTTCTGCTGTAATTTTTTCCAAAGGCTCTATTCCATTATACACGCACTTTACCTTGGAATATAATATTCCCTCATCTAAAAGATTTTCGCACACCGCCCTTGAAACCCCTATAATTCTATAGCTGAGCCAATTATTTATTGCTCTTGAAACTTCTTCTTTAAGAAAGCCTTTTTTATCCTCCATGCAATGCCTTGTGTGAATTGCCTTTATTTTTAAAATTTTTGCAGCAATTCTTGCCGAAAGACTTGCATGGGTGTGAACTATGTCGGGGCTTTCCTTTTTCAAAATATTAAAAATTCTCACCGTTCCCAACAAGGAAAATGACTTATCGGCAATATTTTTTGCCTCTATGCATCTTACCCCTAAAGCCTCAACCTTGGGTTGCAATTCTGATTTTTGTGGCAGGATTACCGATACATCAAACTCGTCACGATTATAAAACTTTAAATAATTCAAAAGCCATATTCCCGCTCCGCCGATGTTTGAGTCAGTTATCACCTGAATTACTTTAATCACCTTATTATATCCCCTTTTCGCATATTATTGTCTAAGAACATAGTTCCCCTTTGTAAAATTCCAAAATACACCCAGAAAACCAAAATCATTCTGTAGTTGTACCAAAGATTTTCCGCCATGCCATGGAAAAGATATCCTAAAAGTCCACCTGCCATTGCAAGAAGAACATTTTTGATGAGAGAATTTTTTTTGCCCTTTATTGATGCTATTCGAGAAAAGCCTGTCACAATTATTCCAATATAGGTTATAAGTCCCATAACACCCATATCCACTATCCATTGAAGATAAAAATTATGGGAATGGAGTGCAAAATCAGCTCCGCCCAATGCATATTGAGGATAAATTTTCAAAAATGCATCGGGTCCTAAGCCTATGCCTGTAAACCAATAATCCTTTAAAAGATTTATAGACCCAAGCCACACCGCCACACGATATGCAGTAGAGGAGTCCTCTAAATTCCCTATGCTCAGAAGCCTGTTCAATATAGATGCAGGCAAAACCGAGGGAACAATAAAAAGTGCCGCAATGCATAAAACAAGCCAGCGTCTGTCTTTTATGAGCACAAAAAATCCTATGCCTATAACCACTCCAACCCATGCCCCTCTTGACCATGTGTAAATCAGGCAAGCAAACATAAGACAGTTGCAGATTGCATATAAAAGCTTGTTGTAGTTTCCCCTTATTGCCACCAGCAATGAAAAGGCAATAGGCATCATCATAATAAAATATTGTCCCAATACATTGGGGTTGTCAAGGGTTGAATAAACCCTCGTTTTTATTTCCTCAAACATTTCCCCGTCAACCCAGCTCTGAGTGGTTTGGGCAACGAAAAAGTTCTGATATATTCCATATAGTGCTACAGCGGTTGCTGATAAAATAAGTAATATTACAAGGCTTCGCCATTGGCTTTTGCTTTTTATGTTGTTCACTATAAGCACATATGAAAATGTAAAAGCAAGATATACAAATAATATTTTAATACTGCTAAAAGGAGTCACACTCGTGATGCTGGCATAAACCAAAACCCCTGAAAGAATTGCAATCCAGGGTTGGAAAGGAGTGGATACATAGCTTGCATTTTTGCTAAAAAGCAAATGTAAAATATAAGCTACTCCCGTAATGCCTATAAGCCCCACCAAAGCCATAGTAGGCAAAATTGCCGATGCGGGCACAAACAAAAACACACCCACGCAAGGCTTTATTAAAATTGCCAGAAGCACAAGCGCACCCGCTACACCAATCACCAAGCCGAGGGGATTAATAATCATACTAACAAAGCCAAAAATAATTGCAATGGTCATAACCGCCGCCATATGCGGAATTCTTTTAATCTCCCATGCCTTTTTATCATCGGTGTCTCCTATGAAAATTTTTCTGAAAATCTGTACTATGTGGCTTTTTGAAAAAAGGTTAGCTACTGTTAAATTTGCAAGAGAAAAATACATTCCCACAACAAGCACCGCCGCAGTCATGAAAATATAGACAGGCTCGGTCCATTTTGCAAAGACTGACATTGCAAAAAGCATACCTGTGCCCATTGCAAGGAGCACAGTAGCATAATCTTTTAAATGTATTTTTAAAAGATCCGAAATAAAATTCAAGAAAACACTTTCTTCTTTGATTTTTTCAATCTTTACACAATTTTTGTGATAAAATCTTCTGCAAATGGCAAAGGGAGAACACACAACCCTTGCCGAAAAACTCTCTTTCCACATTCTTTTGTTTTTTAAGGTCTTAAAAAATTTCACTATTCTGCTATTTGAAAAGCTTTTTTTAATTCCCTCGGCAATATTCGAGAATATTTTTTCAAAAATGCTATGATTGTAGCAATTTACAATTATAGCAAAAACTGATAAAAATATATTTTTTACCACCAAATCCCGTCCCTTCATTAATGTATAGTAAGTAATTTGAAAATTTGCTCTTTTTTATTTTTTAATAATCTTCCTTATTTCGCTTTCCTTTGTAAAAATCAGTATTATTCCATACAAAACAAAACCAACTCCTCCGCAAATTGCGCCCGACAAAAGTGAATTAAAAATCCCCTCTGCTGCCCAGAGTTTTAAGGGTTGATACACCAAAAATACCGCCGCTGCCATAAAAATAGCTGCTGATACAATCTTTAAAAGGTCTTTTTTGTCATTTTTCAAAAACAAAGACCCCTTTTGTTTTCTTATGCATATATAATTTAATATTGCATTCATGCTTGAGCCGCCTGCTGCTGCAAGTGCAAGCCCTGCAATGGAGAAAGCATCGGAAAGGGTATATGCTAAAATTATATTAAATACCATGCTTATAACTGCATTTATCATCGGTGTTTTAGAGTTTTTCATAGAAAAGAACACCTTTGAAAGCACTTCATTTATTGACATTCCAATCATGCCTGTTGCATAGCAGGAAAGTGCAAGCGAGGTTTCATAAACTGCGTCAAAGTTTCCATGGTCATATATAACTGTTATTATGGGGCGTGAAAGAATTATAAAAATCACCATTATAGGTAAAATCACCATTATAACTGCCTTTAGCGAAGTTGTTATAAGAGAATTTGCCTCATCTTCTTTTTGCGCCGAATTTGCTCTTGAAAGCATCGGGAAAACAAGATTGGTAACCACAAAGGAAAAAACCCCCGTAACCACAATATAAAGCCTGTTGGCATAATTAAGTATCGGAACTGCACCCAAAATTCCCGATGCAATTCTTGTGTTTACAATAGAATAAAGAGGCTGCACCCAGGTACTTACAAGCATGGGAACTGCAAGAAGAATAGCACGCTTTACCTCCTCATCCCATATTCTTTTTTTAAAGCAGGGTCGAAACCCAAACTTTTTTAAAGAGGGAATTTGCACAAAAACCTGCAGGCTCCAGGAAAAGAGCATTGCCACAGAAAGTCCATAAACCCCATATTTTTTCCCAAACAAGGGAAAATATAAAATTACTGCCAGATTTGAAATAAGGCTCATTACTGCAGGAATGTTAAACTCCCCAAAGGTCTGCAAAATTCCCACAAATGAAAAAGCAAGCCCCGTAAAAATTATCATGGGGAACATAATTGAAGAAAGGGTTTTTGCCAAATTGTGAGTATATTCGTCAAATCCCGGTGCCATAAGTGATATTAAGCCGTCAGAAAATGTTATTCCCACAATGGTTATGATAATTGTAATGAGCAAAATAAGCTCTATAAAGCGATTTGCAAACTCCATTGCGGATTTTTTATCCTTTTTTTCCAGAATATCATTAAATATCGGAATAAAGGATGCAGAAATCACTCCCCCTATTACTATATCAAAAAGTGTCATGGGAAGCTGAGTTGCTGCAAGATATGCCGCCCCCTCGCTCCCGGTAGAGAAAAATGCCGCAATTAATGTTTCCCTTGCAAGACCGCAGAGCTTTGCAAGCAAAGTTGCTATTGCCATAAAGCCTGCTGTTTTTAACATTCCGCTCTTAGCTTTCACTTCGCCTTTTTCTCCTCTCTTTTTGCATCTTCCAGCAATTTGATTGCATATTCTGCATTGCTTTGTGCCTTTTTCTTTAATTCCAAAAGGTCTTTTAGAATTTTTTCTCTTATTTTGTCCCTTTCTTTTATGCATTGGGATGCCATATAAACAATCTCATTTGAGCTTATTTTGTCAGCCTCAAGACATTTTTCCTGATTTATATATTGCATAAAGCTCTTTACCTTTATGTCATACTCTATACCTATGACAGGAACCCCCATATTCACTGCATAAATAAGACTGTGAAGCCTCATTCCTATGCAGATTTGGGCCCCTGCTATAATAGAAAGCATATCGTCAATTGCAATATATCCTTTTATGCAGGCTACAGGGGTTTTCATAAGGGACTCTATCTTCTTTGAAATTTCATAATCTGCAGGATATTGCATAGGCAAGAACAAGGTTTTTATGCCATGGATTTCGTAAATGTCGTCCGCTGTTTTTGCCATACTCTCACAAAAATCAGGGGGCATTTTTCTCCATTTGCGCACCGAAACACAAATATATTTTTCGCCCTTTTTAATTCCATAGCCCTCTAAAATTTCATCTTTTTTTTCAAAATCTGCACACTCTAAACTAAATGCAGGGTCGGCAGTTAGAATTATTTCAGGCTTTTTGACCCTTATCATTTCAAGTTCAACCACAGAGGTCATTTCTCTTAGAGTTATTATGTGTGCATTGTCTAAAACCTTTTTTACATGATAATGATGCTCCTCCTTCAAAGGACCTATTCCATTTGAGTAGAGCATTATCTTTTTACCAAAAAGATGTGCAAGAGTTATAATTGCCAGATAATATATCAGGGATTTTGTGCTTGTCCCGTCCTGAATAAGGGTTCCCCCTCCCGACAAAAGCACCCTGCTTTTCATTATTGCCCATATCACTCCAAAGGGATTCATTCTATGAACTGCTTTTACTCCATAAATTTTTGCAGTTTCCCTCGGGGAATTTGAAAGGACAGTAATTGTTACATCTTCCTTATATTTTTTTAAATCATTAATAATTGCCAAAAGCAGGGCATCGTCACCACTGTTTTTAAATCCATAATATCCCGAAATCAGAATATCCTTCAATTTTATCATCCTTTCAAGAGATTTGTTTTTATAACTTATAAAACAGTTTTATAAACTGCTTCGGCATCGTCTGCCATACGCTTTATTGAATAATGCTCTTTAACAAAATCTCTTGAATAGCAGGAAAGCCTTTCTTTGTCCTCGTCCCACATTCCAAAGAAGTTTCCTATATCCTGACAAATAGCTTCTTCTGAGGACTCTCTGCAACCACGGCAGCAGAAATTAGTTGAATATGCAACATCTGCCTTGTCCTCATCAAAAAGACCTATATACCCCTCATTTCCTGCAATTATAGTAGGCTTGCCTGCCGCCATTGCCTCCAATGCAGCACGTGACACTCCCACAAAAAGCTTAGCAGGTGCAACCAGCATATTTATGTCGGTTCTTGCTCCTGTCATAACAACTGCTTCTCTTCCAAGCTCTGCATTTGTTTTATCTGCCAAAGCCTTCACATTTTCAAAATCATTTCCGCCCCCAACAACAATAAGCTTTATGTTCTCCACAAGCTTGTCAAGAGAGGGCATTACCTTTATAAGCTGATGGGCTACCAGACTGCGGTCTTGGTCCATTCGGCTCACATAAACTATTGTGTTGTCTTCCTTTTTAATTCCCAACTCACGCTCTGTTTCCTCAGCACTTATATCAGGAGAAAACTTTTCTGTGTCTATTCCATTTATTGTAACCCTTATGTCGCTTTCGGAGATTTTATAATTGTCCATTAAATATTTTTTAATGTCCTCGCTTACCGCAATGGTTTTTTCTCCCCAATCGGTTATATATTTTAGTCCGTAGCCTGTATTGAAAACCCAATGTGCTGTAGTAACAAAGGGAAATTTCATACTCTTTTTAAGCTTGCCTGCAATAAACGACGGAATTCTTGCATGAGAATGAACAAGGTCTATTTTCTCGTCCTCTATTATTTTTCTTATAAGCTTAAAGGACTTTAAAACATTTTGAGGATTTTTATTTTGCAATGGCACATTATAGTGCTTTATTCCTGCATCTTCAAGTTCTTTTTGATATACTCCCCCATTTGAGGCAACAACTATGTTGTATCCACGCTTTTTCAGTTCTAAAGAAAGCTCTGCAACATGGGTTTCAGCCCCTCCGATATCAAGCTTCATAAGTAGCATCAATACATTTTTGTTCATTTTCCTTTGTTCCTTTCTTTTTTGTCGATTATATTAAAAATCAAAAAAACTGTCTTTAGTATAAATTTTGTCCTTTGGGTATACTTTCCCATTCTAAAATTAATCTATTATATATTATATAATAATAAGAAGAAAATAGCAATAGAAATTTTGCGAACAAAAAAAATATTTTCTCTCTTTTTTGTCAGTTTTTGACTTGTTTTATAAAAAAGGCGTTAAATTGTTAACAAATTCACACTCCCCTTTTAACATTCTGTAAATTTTTCAATATTGTAACATATTATTTTAAAAGTTTTTTAAATACCCTTTATTATTTTATTTTTTTGTGTTATACTAATTATATGAAAGCTTTGACAAACTTTTGATTGAATTTAAAATTACAACATTTTACTACTAAGGAGGTATTATTTATGTCATTAAACAAAATTCTTATTGTAGATGATGATGCAAACATCACCGAACTCATACGTCTTTATCTTGACAAGGAGGGCTTTTTGACCACTTGTGCTTCCAATGGCAAAATAGCACTTGAAAAATTCAAAAACGAAAATCCTGCTCTTATAATTCTCGACATAATGATGCCCGAAATGGACGGCTGGCAGGTCTGCCGAGAAATAAGGCGCAAAAGCGACGTCCCCATTATTATGCTCACCGCCAAGGGAGAAACCTTTGACAAGGTTTTAGGTCTTGAGCTTGGTGCCGATGACTACATGATAAAGCCATTTGAAACCAAGGAGCTGGTTGCACGAATAAAGGCAGTTTTGCGCCGCTTTGAGGCAAAGGAATCTGATAATATAAAGGAAATAACCTACACAAACCTGTCGGTAAATCTCTCCAACTACGAGCTCAAACTTAATGATAAAATAATAGAGATCCCCCCAAAAGAGCTGGAGCTTTTATACTTTCTTTCCTCTAACCCAAACAGAGTTTTTACACGAGAGCAGCTTTTAGAAGAGGTTTGGGGCTTTGATTACTTCGGCGATTCAAGAACTGTCGATGTACATATAAAGCGTCTTAGAGAAAAGCTTGAGGGCATTGAAGGTAACTGGCAATTAAAAACCGTTTGGGGTGTAGGCTATAAATTTGAGGTGAGATAACATTGTTCCGTTCAATTTTTACCCGTCTTTTCTGGACTAATTTTATGATTGTTGTTCTCGTGCTTTCCTCAGCCTCTGTTGCCATGACAGGGTTTTTGAGCTACTATGTTGAGAACAAGCAATATGATTTGTCGGTAAAGACTGCAAAAAATATAGAATATCTTACAATTGTTCTTCAGATAGAAAACTCCGACCCCCGCTCCCGTGCGCTTTATCAGAGCACTCTTGCTTCCTGGGCGGATTTTACAGGCTCGGACATTACAGTTGTCAATTCCACAGGCGATATTTTTTCATCTACAACCGAAATACATCGTGTACCTGCGGAATTTCTTACTCCCGTTCTTTCCGGAGAAACCATAACAAAAAAAAGTCTCTTTGGTAAATATTATAACACCCCTGTATATGTTGTGGGCTTGCCTATGTACTATCAGGACAAGCTAATAGGCGCAGTTTATTTTAACACACAAACGCCCTACATGAACAGAAGCGTGTTCGATTTTCTTCGTATGCTCCTGTTGTCCTTTGTTGCCTCCATGCTTGTTGCTTTCATCCTTGTTTATATACAATCAAGGCACATATCCACACCAATCAAAAACATTAATAAAGCAGTAAATGATATTGCCTCAGGCAAGTTTGACAAGCGTGTAAAAATATCTGCTTCTGATGAAATAGGTCAGCTTGCGTCAAGCTTTAATTACATGGCGCAAAGCCTTTCTAAAATAAATGATACACACAATGAATTTATCTCAGATGTATCGCACGAGCTAAGAACCCCCATGACCTCAATTTCAGGCTTTGTTGGAGGCATACTTGACGGCACAATTCCGCCCGAGCGTCACAACGAATATTTAAAGCTTGTATATGACGAGTCCATACGCCTCACCAAGCTTACCAATGATATGCTCGAAATGTCAAAAATGTCCTCATCAGAATATAAGCTTGATATTTCTTCTTTTGATATAAACGAGCTTGTTCGTCGTTGCATCATACAGCTTGAAAAACGTATAACCGACAAAAATCTTGAGCTTGAAGTTGACTTTAATGTTGAAAAAATTATGGTTTTAGGCGACAAGGATGCAATACAGCGTGTCATTATAAATATACTTGACAATGCCATAAAATTCAGCTTTGAAAACACAAAAGTTATTATATCAACATGGTTTAAGGATAAAAAAGCATATGTAAGCATAGGAAACTTTGGCACAGGTATCGAAAAAAATGATATAAATCATATTTTTGACAGATTTTATAAGACCGATAAATCTCGCACCAGCGACAAAAAGGGCGCAGGGCTCGGACTTTCTATGGTTAAAAATATAATTTCTCTGCACAAGCAGCAAATCTGGGTTGACAGCTTTGAAACAAAAAGCGGTACATCGGTCAAATTCACAAAATTCACCTTTACCCTTACCACAGTGTAAAAACAAAAGAAAGGAAAAGAAAAAAACTATGAACGTCTATGACTTTGATAACACAATATATGATGGAGAAACTGTAATTGATTTTTTCTTTTTCTGCCTCAGAAAAAAACCCTTGCTTATACGCTATCTTCCCCTTGCAATGAAAACGCTTGCAAGATATAAGCTGGGATTTATATCCTTAGAAGAACTTGAAGAAAAGGCTACAAAATATGTAGGCAAAATCTTTTCGGAATTTGACGACATTCACTCCGAAGTAAAAGAATTCTGGGACATTAATATTAAAAAAATAAAAGGCTTTTATCTTTCTCAAAAAAAAGAAGACGATGTTATAGTCTCGGCTTCTTGCGATTTTATTTTAAAAGAAGTCTGCAAACGCCTTGAGATAAAAAATTGTCTTTGCTCCGAAATTGATTTTGAAAATAACAAAATCACTCAACTATGCTTTCACACAAACAAGCCTACAATTTTTCAAAACAACTTTCCCAATGCACATATCAATAAATTTTATACCGATTCTTTGAGCGACCTTCCCATGATTGAGCTTGCAGATGAGGCATATCTTGTCAAAAATAAAAAAATAGAAAAAATAAAATAATGCGGAGTAAAATTTTTATGAAATACGAAAAATCCTGCGGAGCGGTAATCTTTCGCAAGACAAAAGAAATTGAATATCTTATAGTTTTTAACAAAAAGAAAAATGCTAAAGGGCATTGGGGCTTTCCCAAGGGACATATGGAAAAAAACGAAACCGAGCTTGAAACCGCAAAGCGTGAAATTGCTGAGGAAACGGGACTTTTCCCCAACATTTTAAAGGATTTTCGCTATGTTTCAACCTACTCCCCATGCGAGGGAGTAACCAAAGACGTAGTTTATTTTTTGGCAGAGGCAAATCCCTGTGATGAGGTTTTAATTCAAATATCTGAAATAGCTGACTATAAATGGTGCAATTTCAAAAATGCCTCCTCGCTTCTTTCCTTCGATTTTTCCCTTTTGGAAAAAGCAGACAACTACATCGAGAAAAATCTTATCTGAATAAAAAAACGATTGTGGCTATTTTTTTAAATTACACACAACCGTTTTTGTTCTTATTCATTTATGTGAATCATAACTTGTTCAATTATTCTTTTTACATGCTCATCATCTAATGAATAGAATGTATTTTTCCCGACACGTCTTTTTTTAACCAATCTCGCCTGCTTTAAAACACGCAACTGATGACTCACAGCCGATTGGGTCATTCCCACCGATTCGGCAATGTCATAAACGCATGCCTCACGGTCGAAAAGCACCCATAAAATTCGTATTCTGGTGCCATCACCAAATACCTTAAAAACCTCTGAAAGGCTAAGAATTACCTCGTCGGTCGGCATTTCATTTTTAAGCTTGTCCATTATGCTGCGGTTATATTTACAATGCTCGCATCTTTCCTCCATAGCTATGCCTCCAAAAAATATATTCTTTAGTATAATTATACACCTAAAAAAAAATTTTGTCAAATAAATCTGAAATTATAAGCAGTGCTTAATAATCTGATTTTATTAAAAATACGAAAGGTCTGATTTTTTATGAAAACAGTTCTTGTTACAGGCGCCAGCCGTGGAATAGGTGCAGCATGTGCCAGAGAATTTTCCTCTGCAGGGTGGCATGTTGTAATAAACTACAATAAAAGCGAAGAAAAAGCTCTCTTGCTTGCAAAGGAACTTGGTGCAACTGCAGTTTTTGCAGATATAACAAAAAGTAAAGATGTTGAAAAAATGTATCTTGAACTAAAAAATCAAGGAATACATATAGATTGCATTGTAAACAATGCAGGAATTTCCTCCGACAAGCTCTTTTTAGATATTTCAGAGGAAGAATGGGACGAAATTTTCGCCGTCAATGTAAAAGGTGCTTTTTTGGTCACAAAAGCCTTTCTCGGGGATATGATTAACAAAAAAAATGGCAACATAATAAATATATCCTCAATCTGGGGCGAAACAGGTGCCGCTTTTGAAGTTCACTACTCAGCCTCAAAGTCTGCTCTTATAGGCATGACAAAGGCTCTTGCAAAGGAACTTGCGCCATCTGATATAAGAGTAAATTGCGTCTGCCCAGGTTATATTGACACTGATATGAATAAAATCTATACCCCCCAAGAGGTTTTAGCAATAAAGGACGAAATTCCCTTAGAACGCATCGGCTCTCCTTTGGAGGTTGCAAAATCAGTAGTTTTTCTTGCCTCGGATTCTGCCTCCTATATTACAGGTCAGATTTTGGGGGTAAACGGCGGTTGGAATATTTAATTTAAATTTATCTGACCGCAAAAAGACTGCTCACAAATGTAAATTTGGGGCTCTTTCCCGGCACTTTTTTCATAGTCTTCACTTATTTTTTTAACAAATTCATCAACCTCATCATCTTTGACTGCGGCAAAAATTCCGCAGTCAGAGTATATTAAACAAAATTGCGACATATCTGAAGCTTTTTTAAAGAGCTTTGAAACAGCGCTTGTTTGTTTAGGATACATTTTAAAAATCTCTCTTGCCTCACTCTGGGCAATTTTTGAAAACAAACTAAAATTCTCCTCATTTAAGCTCTGGGCTGCCAAAATCATATGCTTTTCCTCAATTTTGGCTATAGCTATGCATTTTTCTTTTGTTTGTTTAATTTTTTCCTCGGTTTTTACTATGACTATTTTGTAGCCTTTAAAGCTTAATTTTAATTTTGTTATATTTGCCCCATCTATGAAAATACATTCGTTTTTCAAGGCTTTTATGCGTATCATTTCTTTTGCGTTTTCTTTAAAATCCACATTGTCTTTTTTTAAAATTTTCAAAAGCTCATGTTCATTTTTTTGTATTTTAAATGTCCTCATTGCCCCCAACACAGCCGCAGTTTTGTAGCTTTTAAATTCATCAGACTCACAATCATTATGAAGAAGAATCTCGGCTCCCCTTTTTTCACTTTTTTTAAAAAGACTTCCCAAACTATTAAAAATTTCTCCTGCCCAGTTTTGCTCATTGTATGCACTAAGCTCGTCAAATGGGCATGAATACACAAGCTCACTTTGGGTTTGCCTTAAATAAAAAACTCCATCCTCGCATGGTCTTATTGCCGCCAAGGTTTCAGGCGAAATTCCCATTCCTATCATACGTCTTTCATCATCTGATGCAAAATTCCCCATCATAACTAAAGCATAAGGAACTTTAAAAATTTGCACCTTTTCTTCCTTTTTTCCATATATCTTTTGAAAATTATCAAGAAAATTTTTCTCTGTCAAAAAAACTCCCTCCCCATTTTTATAAGCCTTATTTTTTCTTAAATTAATCATATTTATTCTGTTCTCTACATAAAATATCTTAAATAGTTG
>JAZURZ010000045.1:0-14035 GCA_045606465.1 Clostridia bacterium
CTTTTGTCTGCTTATAAAGGAAATTTGGGCGGTTTAATTTGGGTTAAGATGGTTGAAATTGTTGTAGTTGAGTTATTGAAGTATTACTTATTATATGGTATAATAAGGATACCAAAAGATTTAGAATGGAGGTGGAACAGCAGATGTATAAGGGATTTACAATTGGTAGTAGTTATAAAGGCGTATGTGATGTAGACTTTAACTTTAGAACTTACTTTGACTTACTTGTAAACAAGGTTAGCCGAATGTTTGTTTGGGAGAACCTGCCAGAAACCGTTAATGAGCGTTATTTGGAACAACAGCTATTACTAATTGGCAAAGCAGCATTTACAAAGGTTGATGACAAATACTATGTTGTTAGAGGTAATTGGGGAGGTGAACCTAACTGCTACTATCAGCCTACTCTTTGGACAATGGCAAATCCAATTTTAGGTTCAAAGCAACTACGAATTAGATAGCTTGACGGAACAGAAGAAGTTGAAGGTTTAGACGCAATTCTCATCGGCAATTCTGACGTTGACCTTTTAAGAGAAAATTGTGAACAAGGCGGCTTATATGGGCTTATTTACCAAACAGCCGGTTTACTTGCCGACAACATTTCTTCTCTAAATGTAAGCCAAATTAATGGCAGAGTAAGTGTCCTCTATACTGCTGATAGTGAAGCAGAAGCTTTAACAGGAGAGAAAGTTTTACAAGACATCTATTAGGGCAAACCCTATAAAATTCTATCGTAGAACATTTTAGAGAAAATTGGAGTTAATCCAGTGGCGGCGCAAGGGCAATCAAATACGTTAATGAGCTTAATAGAAGCTCATCAATATATCTTGGCTTAGTTCTTTAACGAAATTGGAATTGGCGGCAATTGGAACATGAAACGTGAGAGAATTAATACTGCTGAAACAGAACTAATGACTGATAGCCTTGACATCAACATTCAATCAATGTTGAAGTGTAGAGAGGAAGCCGTTAAGAAAATTAATGAGCTTTATGGCTTAAATATAAGTGTTAAATTAAATGAAGCCGTTTACAGCGATGAAGAAGAACCTTATGGCTCAACAACTGATGCTGATGGTGAACTTCAAGCTGATGGCGTAGAAGAAGACGTTATCGAAGAATCCAAGCCGGCGGCAGAAGAAAAAGAGGTGAGTGATAATGGATAATTGGGGCTATCGTAAGCCAAAGAAACAGTTTGTTTCCTTTGAAAACGTAATTGCATGGGGCTTACAAATAGATGAAGATGACCCTGATTGGGGACGTTTTTACAACTATGCTCGCCATTTCTTTGCAGAAGCAGTTAAGCTTTTCAATGGAACTTACACCTATGAGAAATTAAAGGCAGACGGCACAACTGAAACAGTTCACTATCCAAACCTTAACATTACAGAAGAAGATTTGCTTAACCACTACTTTGAGGAGTATGGAAGTAGATTATGTGCTCGTCCTCTTGAAGTCGGCAGAATTTCTTTAGTTAATGGTCAGCCAATGGATTTGAATAATGCGATGAGTGTTGTGCTTGACATTACCTATAGAAAAACTCAAAAGTTTGTTTTGTTTAATCGCTATAAGTATTTGGGACTTGTTAAAACAACCGGCTTCCTCTATGACCCAATCGAAAACTATCGAATGGTTGAAGACGGCGAAGATACAACAACCTATGGTAGAGCAAATACAAAGACAGGCAACATTACTGGAACACCAACTGGCTCTTCTTCAATTGACAGAACAATTAAAACAGATGAGGTTGGTCATATTAGTGTAAATGGTCCTATCAAAACCTTTACAACAACTAAAGACCAAACAACCGGCAAAATTACAATCTCTGATATTGAGCTTCAAGATAGAGATGAAATCAGTGCTGTTGGCTTTGCTCGTTCAAGTGGCGTAGAACAAGGTAAAACAAAAGGTGCGACTTCTGCAAGAATTTTAAATGGAGAAATTACTTCCAGTGCTGAGGTTGCAAATGGCACTGCTGTTTAGAATACTTCCTATGCTACAACCTATGATGATAACTTAACAGACCGAAAAACAGGTCATTCAACCGTTCAAGGTTCTGTTGGTGAAGCAGAAACTTAGAACTCAATTTCTACTCAAACTCATTACATGGAAGGCACAATTGAAAGCGGTAATCCCAGTGCTTTTGGCTATACCGATACTTAGTCCTTTACTAATAGAACTGATACCACAACCTATAATAATGTTAAAGACCAGTCAAGCGGCAATGACACAAAAGCCCATTCTTTAACCAGAAGTGGCAATATTGGCATTACCACATCTCAACAAATGATTGAAAGTGAAAGAGATTTGGTTCGCTTTAACGTTATTGATGAGTTCTGTAAGGAACTTAATAAGGAAATTTTATTATCTGTCTGGAACTAAAAAGTTAGAGAGAATTTTTTAGAACCATACATTGTAAATGAAAGGCAATGGCGGCGAACGGTTAAATTGCTTTAAATTAATTGAGAGGTGAACTCTCTTCCTTTTATTTTTTTTTGCGTTGCGCCGCTTTCACTAAAAATTAATTAATGGAGGCTTGATAAAATGAAACCTACACAGATTGCTAGTGTATTGAATGATACTATCATTAAAGAAATTACAGGACAAGGCGTTGTGCCGGAAGGCGGGTCTACTCCTCAGCCGATTGTTAATGAAGATCTTAGCAACATTGTTGAAGTTGGTAAGACCGTTCTTGATTTTACTAACGCTTCTACCAATAACTTCAATTCTTTTATCGAAACAATGATTGATAGAATTGGTAGAGTTAAGTATGTTGATAGAAAATACTATGGAACTGCTCCTAATATTCTCCATGATGCGTGGGAATATGGCTCAATTATGCAGAAAGTAAGAGCAGAAGTTCCGGACTTCCAAGAAAACACAAGCTGGAAACTTGGTGATATTGCGGCTGATGCCATTACTAATTCCAAAGTGCCGGGAGTTAAAGATTATCCTGCTCTTGACCCTTATGTGCTTTCTCTTCCTACTGCACAGGTTAAATTCTACAACTCTAGAATTACCTATGAAGCACCCATTACAATTACTGATTATCAGCTTAAAAGTGCTTTTACAAGTGCTTCTGAAATGAGCAGATTTGTTTCCATGATTGAAAATAGAATTAGCTTAAAGATGACACTCTCCACAGATGCACTCATCATGAGAACAATTAATAACTTAATTGGACTTAAAATTAATAAGGGCAACAACGTTATTAACTTACTTTCTCTTTACAATAAGGAAGTTGGCGCCGGCAACACATTAACAGCATCTCAGGCACTTAAATCCACAGAATTCTTAAGATTTGCTACTAAAACAATTAGTCTTATGAAAGATTACTTAAAGACAGCCGGCTCTAATTACAACGAGTCTGACTACATTACCTTTACTCCTTCTGATAGACTTAAATTTGTTGTTTTAACTGAATTTGCTAAGGATATGGAAACTTACCTCTATTCTGACACTTACCACAATGAATTCGTTCAGATGGAAGGCTACTCTACTGTTCCTTTCTGGCAGGGTCAGGGCATCGCAATGAATGATGTTGGAGCAAGGTCTCAAATTAACATTACTGCAACTGACGGAACAAATGATTTCGTTGTTGACCAGAGTGGTATTGTTGGTGTTATGTTTGATATTGAAGCGGCAGCAGTATGTAATGAGGATTATAGAACTACTTCTCAATACAATCCTCGTGGCGAATACACTAACTTCTTCTACAAGTGGACATCTCAGTATATGAATGACGTTCAGGAAAATGCAATTGTTTTCTTGGTAGCAGATTATGAATTTGTAATGATTGCTCCGGAAACAACTGCTCCTACTGGTTGGGACACAACCTATGCTATTGCTAATTCTCCTTACTATATTGAAGATGCTGCCGGCTCTGTTGATTTCAATGGAAAGAAATTTAGTCAGCTTAGTGCTTCTGATAAGACAACTGCTTAGGGCTTCGATTGGGACAACTACGAAGGCAAAGAAATCATTAAGAAAGGCTAATCCTTCGGGATTAGCTTTCTCCTAAGAGGTGAAACAAATGGAAGAAATTAAAGATATTCGTGTTGAGGGCGAAACTCTTGTTATAGAGGTGAAATAGAATGGACGTTAAACAAAGAGTTGAAATTATTAGTAGCGATTTAGATGCACTTAAAGCTGAAGTTGAGCAAGGCGGTGGCGGCGGAGACCTCTCTGCTTACCTTACTAAGGAAGAAGCCAGCACAACCTATGAAACGCAAACGAGTGCTTCAAGTGCGTTGGCACTGAAAGCAGATAAAGCCACAACCTACACTAAAACCGAAGTAGATGAAGCTATTGCTGGTGCTGGCGGCGATGTGATTGTTAGTGGTGATAATGTTAAAACTAAGAATGCCGGACTTGGCAAAGGTATCTTAATTGGTAATCAGGCTGGATTTAATAGTGCGGCAACTAACAATGAACAAATTGCGATTGGCACGAGAGCAGGAATTACCAATCCTTCTTCTGGTGATTGGCCAATTGCTATTGGCTATCAAGCAAGTGGTAAAGGTAGCGACATTATTATAGGTAATCTTTCTGTCAATAATGGAACTTATACTAAGAACACCTTAGTTGGAGCAAGGATTGACGCAAGAGGAGGCAATGGTGTCGGCATTGGTTATAGTTCTCGTGTAGGCGACAGTGGTGTCTCTATTGGTTATGGTGCTGGTGGAATTTATTCACGAAATGGAACATATGTAGGATTTGGTTGTCAAACTAAATTACCTTCTGAAAACAGTAAGGAACAAATTGCGATTGGTTGTTCAAATCAAGTTAGTGGCGACTGGGCTATGAGTCTTGGTGCTGGTTTAAAAGTTAATACTAAGCAAGTTGTCTTAGGTCGATATAACGTAGAAAGTAATGACCAAGATTGCTTTATTGTAGCTAATGGCACAGATGATAGCAACCGTTCAAATATGATTGAGATTACCACACCTTTAAAGGTATCCACTGCCGGCATCGAGGTCAATGGAACACCTTATGGTCAAACCGCAACCTCAACCGAGACCTTACCAAGCGCCGGCACAGGAACAACTTTTGACACAGGCATTGAATGGTCATATATCCAAACAATGAACGATTTCATTCTGGATAGTAGCGGAATGAAAGTTAAGTTCCGTTATGGCTTTACTAAGGGTAGTAAACTTCATTACTTTGGCTACGCATTAGATAGTCTTTCAGCAACCAGAATTATTCACTTGGAACTTGGTGCGCCGACAGGTAGTGGAACAACTGCTTTGGCAGAGTGGATTTCGTCTGGTGCTATCCCAACAACCTAACCAAAGTTAATTGACTTTTCTTAAATTTTAAGCTATAATATCTATAGAAAGTTAAAAAGAGCTTTCTAAACCCCAATAGCGTTATGTTTGCCGACATAACGCTGTTCCCAACGGACTATAGCATATGAAGTAATGCGGCAATGGCAGATAGAACGGTTGTAGAAGTGAGTGCAATTCTCACTAGTTCGAATTAATTGGTTAATATCTACATTAACCATTATTCAAAAACTCCTTATTCTTTGTTTCTGGTGGCACAGCAATAGTTGTGCCGCCTTAAAATAAAGACAAGGAGTCCGGTTTAACAGATTCGATTCAAAGGAGGAATTTAAATGAAGAACAAATTGGGATTAACTGTTTTTGAAGAATTTTTTAACGAGAATGGTCGTGAACCTACCAAAGAAGAATTCATGGCTTTTGGCTATAGCCGCAGCTGGTATTTTGAAGTAAAGAGAAATTTTAGAAAGATGCGTGAAGAAATGGCAAAGAAAGCTATAAATGAAGTATTAAGAAACGAAGCAATCAAGGGAAAAATTTAAAGGAGGAAATTTAAATGATTACTAAAAAAGAATTTGAAAGAAGAAATTACCGTAGACAAAATCCAAGCAAAATTCCGGTAAGATGTGTTGAGACATCACAATATTATGAATCAATTGCCGAAGCCGCACGACAGACAGGAATTTGTGAGACTTCAATTCGTGATTGCATTCACTATCAGCAAAGAACTGCTGGCGGCTATCATTGGATTACGAATAAGAAATATTGCCGAATTTTTGAATGTAAGGTAAATTATTGGATTGAAAATTCGTATCTTGACAAAGAGAATCAAGATAGAACAAAACTACTTTATAAAGCTTATTTATATGGAATTGAATTAAATCCTTATTTTAAAATAATTATTAATATGATAAAAAACGATATTGTAAACCCTCAAAAAGAAGCTTTCATACAAGACTTAATTGACCGAATTGACCGCTACAACGATATGCGTGTGAATGGTGCAGAATTTTAACTAAAAGGAGGCGATATTGAATGAATATTAATGATTTTCTTAATGATAAAGACTTAATTGAACAGGCACGCCAAGCGGCGAAAGCCGAAGCAGAAGCTTACAGAAAACAACAATATGAGGAACTAAGAAAGCTTGCTTTTGAACAATTGAAAGCAAAATTCTTAGCAGAAGAAAAGGCGAAAATCGATAAGGAAGTTGAGCAGACAAGAAAAGAATTTGATTGGGGAGATGTTAAATTTGAACCAATTGAAGGCTTACCAGACCCAGAGAAAATTAACGCTGATTTTGAATCAACTAAAACTGAAGCTGAAATTAAACAAATTAAGGAAACAGCAAAAGAAAATGCTCCAAAGAGTGGTCATGACGCTTATGAATTAATGAAGAATTTTTATGATTCTGATGTAGATTCGGCAACAAAAGATAAGGTAAGATTCTTACCATCAGACGAAGCTCTTGTATATGTTGAGATGCTCAATGAGGGTCTAACGCCAGAAGAAATTGAAGAAAAAGGATTCAAGGAAATAAAACCAGAAAACGAAGAAACCGAGGTTTAGCAAACGGAAGAAACTCAAAAGGATGGTTTCTGGAAACATTTTTAAGTTATAAAAGGAGGATTTGAATGCTTAGTCCAAAGTTATTACCAACAAAAGATTACAAAACTTGTAAAGGCAAAGATGAAGCCGGCAACTCAATTGAATACTATGCTGATAGAATTTTAATTAGCTTTGATTATGCAACAAAGAAATTCCAAATTGGCGTTAATGAGCTTGGAACAGAGGAAGTTTACTTAAAGAACTTTAAAATTTTATTTAAAGAATTTGAAGCTTTAACAATTAGAAGACACAAGCACTTTGTAATTTGGACTACGCATTTAAAATCGCTTCTTCCTTTAATTAAAGAACTTGCGCCGGACGGCGTAACAATTGAACGTAAAAATGAAGTTAAGGGAAATTAGGTTTGGGTTTATAAAACAAATAAATTTGAATTTCGGAACTTTGATATAATTTGTAATGAAACAGACCTTTCTGTTCTTAAAGAATCATACGACTTCCCTTCAACAACAGGTTGCGGCATAATGAGAGATTACTTGGAAATGAGAAAAGAACAAGGCTTTACTACTTGGGCAAGATTAAACTATAGCTTCATTTATATGGAGAATAAGTTATTTGGAAAAGGAATTGACACTAAAATTGTTGTAAACTCAACTCCGACTGAATATGATTTTAATAACTTTATGAAAATGTGCCGCCACGGCATTCTTGCTGTTGACCAAACATTAAAACAAAAATTTGTTTCCAATATTTATGGACCAGATAAATCAAGTGCTTATCCTTCTGGATTTATTTCTCTTAAAATGCCACTCGGACATTTCCATTCGACAGAAAATTCTTTTGAAAATTTAAAGAAGTTGTGGGACAAAGGCGAACGTTTCTATGTGGTAATCAAATGTAAAAAGAAGTTTAAAGGAATTCTATTTGAAACGTCTATTGACTATCAAAAGATAGGAAATGAATATTACTATGTATTAACTGATTTTGACTTGGCGGCAGCTTTAAAGCTTTATGACTTCAATGAAATGGACGTAAAACTTATAAATGTTAGAGTTGCAGAGAAGACAGATTACTTACCAATTGAGATAAGAGAAAGAATTGTTTCTCTTTACAATCAAAAGCAAGCAAACAAAGGCAAGTCTAAATCTAAGTATTATACTGCAAAGACAACACTTGATGCTATTTGGGGAAAAGCAATTCAAAGAACGCCTTACAATTGGAGGAATCAAGCTTCAAAATTAATTAAGCCTCAATGGAGTTTGTGGAGTGCGTCTTATCTCCGCTATGAAATTATTTGCCTGATTGAAAAAATTGGTTTAGAAAACGTTATTGCAATTGACACTGACGGCATTAAAACTAAAGGCAACTTTACTTCAATTTTTGAAGCACATAATGAGGAAATTAGAAAGGCAAATAGAGAAGCTGGCTTTGAAAGCGAAATTGGAACTTGGGACACAAGCGAACATTATGACGAATTTATTTAGTTTGAAAAGAAAGTTTACGCAGAAGTTATTAATGGTGAAATTGAATGTAAATTTGCTGGTTGTAGAAAGCCGGCATGGAAACAATTTTATAGTGTTAATGGGATTTAGAAATTAAAAGAGAGACAACCAATTCCAGCAGACTACTGCTGCTCTTATGGACTTCAATATAAAAATGGAGCATTGAGAGTTTATGGAAGTGGTTATAATTTAGGTGGTGAGATTTTTGAAATTTAAATGGAAAAATTTATTTAAGAAAGAAGTTGCGCCGCAAGACACAACTTCAAAAGAACTTAATCAATATTATGATAGAACTGCAATTGATGAGACAGGTGCATCTTATAGAATGATTATAGGGTAGAGAAGCAACGGAAAGACGTTTAGTGTTCTGAAAACAATTCTGGAGAACTATATTAATAAGAGACAGAGAGCGGCTTACATCAGACGTTATCAAGAAGAAATTCAGCCAAAGAACATTTAGTTGCTTTTTGACCAGCCGGCACTTAGAGAATTTATTATAGAGTTAAGCGGTGGCAACTACAATGGAACTTTCTATAGGGCAAACTGTTTCTATTTGGTTTACTATGATGAGGAAGGAAAGATTAGGTCAAAGGACACAGTTCCTTTCTGTATCACAAGAGCAGTCAACACTTGGCAAACAACAAAAGGTTAGGATGCCGGCGCATTACATTTAATTTGTTTTGACGAATTTATGACAAGAGACGGCTATTTAAGAGACGAATTTATTAGCTTTTGTAATTTGCTTTCGTCTTTGGTGAGAGATAGAGATGACGTAGTTATCTATATGCTGGCAAACACCGTCAACAAATATTGCCCTTACTTTAGTGAAATGGGCTTAGGTGATGTAAGTAAAATTCCACAAGGCGAATTAAGAGTTTATAACTTTGGGCAATCGGAATTGAGAGTTGCTGTAGAATATTGCGACCCAGTTAAGGCTACTCAAAAAGTTGCAAACAAATTATTTGCTTTCGATAATCCTTAGCTGGAAATGGTGAAGAATGGTAAATGGGAAATTAAGAATTATGCAAGATGCCCTTACTCAATTACAGATGATATGGTTCTTATAGATTTCTATGTGCTATTCAATGAACAAATGATTAAGGGCAGAATTGTTAAGAATAAGACGGATTTGTTTTTGTTTTTCCATAGGCAGACAAAAGATGTTGAAATTGACAATTTAACAGTTTTTTATAGTAATGATTTTAGTTCTTCAATGTGTCATGTAAGATATTTATAGGATTGCCCTACAGCAGTTCACAAGTTAATTTGTGATTTGGTTAAAAAGAATTCAATGTGTTTTGCCGACAATGAGTGCGGCGAGGTCATTAGAAACTGGCTCATTGACCAAAACATTACAAAGATACTTTAAGGAGAGTGATATTAAATGTGTGATTTCAAAATTTGGCTTACGACAAAATTAGACGGTTCAGACTACTGGTATAACAGAATTTTACAAGCTTATTCTGAAGGAGAAGAACGTGCCGCCACCACAATTTTGGAAGATTATGGAGAAGGTTTAATTTACCTTACTCCGTCAGAACAAATTATTTTAAAAGCAAATTTAGACGAATTTTAGAGAGATGTTGTCTAATGGACGCTACAGTATTATCTGCACTCATTGGTTCAGTCGCTGCCGGCGTAGTGATAATTTTAAAACAAGTTTTCAGCAAAAATGAAAACAAATAGATGACGTATTAGCATGAGGAACGCTTAATTGAGTTAATCGGACAACAGAATTCTTCAAATCAAGTTCTCAATAACTCAATTATTGAATTAACAAAAGAACTTTCCTCTTTGCGAAAAGATTTAACTTCTTTAAACGAAAGAGTTGAGGACTTAGAAAAAGGAAAAGAACAATAAATCATTTGAAATAAAAAATTTTTTTTGATATAATATATATAGAAAGTTGAGAGAGATATAAAATAAAAATTAAGGTTTTTACCTACAACAGCTTTCAAAAGAACTTTCTAATAGTTATAAATTAAATTAAATTAAAAGAAAAAAGGAGAATGTTTATGACTTTTGAAACAAATTTATATTATGTAATTTTTAAAAATGAATGTGGAAAACTTTGTTCTGAAAATGAAGCTTCTGAAATCATGGAGACAGATGAGAATGCTATTGAAAGCGGACCTGTTGATGAAATTCTTCTTGAGGAAGAATTGCCGTGGCTTTTAAGTTATTTCTCAGAAGAAGATGAAGATGAAAATGTAAAGAAATTAAGAGAAATTTTAGCAATAATTAGATTGTGGTAAACAAGAAAATCCCTCCAGCGAATTAATCGCTTGGAGGGGTTCTTTTTTATATCTATTTAATTCCTATAAATTCCGGTTGAAAGTAAACCGTAAATTTCTTCCATTTCACTTTGTAATGCACCGCTAATAGAAACTTTAGGATTAACGCATTTGATAAAACCAGTTAAATCACCAATTCGTTTCATGTTCTTGCTCTCATAGCCATAAGTGTTTCCATAAGCTTCTTTACCTAACTCATGACGATTTTTACGTCTAATTTGAACGAAAGCTGTTTGAGGTAGAATTAAGTTTGCCATTGAGGAAGAAGAGCCAACAACTAATGGCTGTGTTCCCATTGTAAACGGTAACTAATTCTCATAAACAACTTTATTAAGAGCTGGTTCAACCATAGCCTTTGCCAAAGATATACCCGTAGATAATCCGGCTCCAGCAGAAATAGCACCATTATAGAATCCTGCATTCCAATCCTTTGCCTCTGACAAAGCATTTTTAAGACCAATCTTTCCAACATCAGTCACAAAGTCTTTGACGTTGTTCATTGATAAACCTGCATCATAGCCGCCGCTTAATTGTCCTAAAGCATTTGATATTGCAGTTGTTTTACCAATATTAGAAAGACCTCCAGTAATTGTCTGCCATTGTCCCATGTAGTAATTATCTCTTGCTGTTAAAGCATTCCTAATTTGAGCATTTTGAGTATTACCGCTAATTGCAATATCAAAGCCGCACATCCCATTCATTACACATAATGGATATTGAATTGAGCCACTTGAAACCATTACAACTGCACAAATTGAGCCAGTTAAGCCGCTAATTGCATAGGTGATTGTAAGTGTTCTGCCCATTATTAAGGAAGGCTGAATTGAAGTTGTTCCGCAGTAAGGAATGTAAATTGTTGCAGAAGTGTAAGGCTCTAAGTCAAGATAACTTTCATAGGTATAGGGAACTGTAATTGTGCCGCCATTCAATTGAGCTGTAGCACCTTGTAAGAATTGTGTTGTGCCAACAGCATCGCCAGTTGAAATTAGTGTCGCACCTGTTCCAACTCTTATCCCATTCTCACCAGAACTAAGCATTAAGAAATTTGAAGATACATCAAAAGGAAACCATTTAAGTCCAATGAAATAGTCGGGAATTTCAGCCAAACTTAACTCATAGTCTACATTTACTCCATGTTGAATTTTGTAGAAGTTTGATAGCATTGCTTTTGCGTCATCTTCACTATTAGAGTTAATTGTTGACCACAAACGTCTTGCAAGGTTAATAATTTGCTGGTCATTCAAAACCCAAGCAGTTAAGAAACTTGAAATGCCGCCAATTGATAAGTTTGTAATATCGTTTAAACCTATGTTTCCAGTGTCATCTCTTGGAACTGAAGGGTCATCTGGGTCATCAGGTTCTGGCGGTGTTGGTCCGTCAGCTGGAATATCGGACTTTTTCAACTCATTACTACAAAAGTCTCCTGTTTGCCAATCGGCAATTTTCGATGCGAAATCAGGGTCATCTCCCCTTACAAACTCACCTGTAATTTCGTAGTCGTCAGTATAAACTGGATACCAAACCTCATCTTCAAGAACTGTGCCGCCGTCAGTTCCAACCCAAGCACGGTCGGCATTTGCAGTAAATTTAAGATATTGACCAAGAGCACAAGCAAGCGATTTGGGCTTTAAAACAAGTCTAAGCTAAATTGAAGCTGCTGATGTTCGTGTCAAAAGCGAATTACCAATAACCGTTGTCTGGTAAACACTAATGTCGCTTTCCTTAAACTCACAATTATAGGCGCCGGGATAGCACCCATTTAACATATAGCTCGAATTTGAGCCGGTAATTTGATGTGTAGTGGTATCAAGGTAAAGAACGTCAACTCCATATCTGTCAGGACTATATCCGGTTTGAAGTTGAGCCGCTTCCGCAACCTCACTATTCACATAACAAATTGGCATATAGCGTGTCGCATATTGAGGTGAATTTATATACCAAGTCATTGGAACTACTGTCCAAATAGCACTGGTTATTGCCACGTAGTAGGTGATGTCGTTATCGGTAAAGGACGCTATTCCAGTTTCGCCAAAATCAGCAATATTAAGCGAAACCAAATCTTCTGTCTAAGCCGGCGCCGAACCTCTAAACCAAAAGTCCAAAGTGCCGTCTCCATTGAAAAAGTTCATTAGGGCATTAAGTCTGTCTTCTGTTGAAGTAATTCCTGTGCCGGCAAAAGGAGTACGCTCAATAAAGTGATAGTTAGATTCGGTTGTATTTTCTTCCTCTGTCCAAACGCAATATTGTAAACCTCCGTTTGAAGGAATTGGGTTCATACCAAGCCATTCAGGGTTATCCAAACGGTTATAAAGCGTATAACGGAGATTTGTAGTATCAGTCGTAATTGCTTTCCATTCGCCGCTTTCCCAACGAAAACGAGCAGTATGATTGACAAGGTCTGATGTTCCTCCAATTTGGCGATAACCCATTAGGTAGACGGCAGAATTATGTGGTTCATCCGAAGTAAATTTGTAGGTTGTTTCTCCCCCTTCTACCTCATATCCATACGAACTAAATAAATACCATGAAGGAAAGTTCTCTTCCCTAATCCACCCATAAACATAGGGTGCTAAGAAATCGGCTTCTTCGTCTTGTGAAACGGCTTCCCCATTAAGTTTGAGCTGCGTTGTAAAGTCCGAAAGTTGGGTGTTGCTAACCTTTCCTGTCCCACTAATTTGGGTTGTATTGACTGATTTGTAATAGTTTTCAAATTGGGTTTCAAGGCCGCCGTCATCATAAAAGTTTCCCTTAATCATTTAATTTCACCTCCTTTAACCTAACCTTAACCAATTCCTCCTCCTCCTCCAAGTGTCGTTAAAATATAACGCTTACCAGTTGAAGCAGTAGAGAAAGGCGTGTAATCGGCTACGTAGTTTTGAACCTGTGTTGAAGCTTCCATTGGATAAACGTTATCATCAATCCATTTAGACCTATTGTTTGCTGCTCTATCAATTACACAGCTTAAGTCCTCAATTTGGCTTCTAAAACTCATTAAAGGGTCAACTTTAGCAGTAATTAAAAGTCTTTCACCTTTACTACCAGTTATATTGGTAATGTAGTAGTATCTATTAACAAGCGGCCAATAGAGATAGTTCTTTGAGAACAAAGCCACATCATAGGCTACAAGAAAGCTTGGTTGACCTAACGTTATATCACCATAAATATTACATTCACGAGTAGTTGCGCCGGATAGCTGTTTGTTAAGAACTCTACTATCATCACTTGTATTATAGAATGTTATTGTATCCATTAAGCTGTTCCACCTCCATTCTAAATCTTTTGGTATCCTTATTATACCATATAATAAGTAATACTTCAATAACTCAACTACAACAATTTCAACCATCTTAACCCAAATTAAACCGCCCAAATTTCCTTTATAAGCAGACAAAAG
>JAZURZ010000046.1:0-5559 GCA_045606465.1 Clostridia bacterium
CGGCAGAATTATGCAGTGGGCTGACAAGTTCAGAAAGATGCAGGTAAGAACCAATGCAGATACTCCTGCAGATGCTGCTCGTGCTAAGGAATTGGGCGCAGAGGGTATTGGTCTTTGCAGAACTGAGCATATGTTCTTTGAGGGCGACAGAATTGCTGCAATCAGAGAAATGATTTGTTCAGATACAGTTGCACAAAGAGAAGCAGCTTTGGCTAAGTTGGAGCCAATGCAGCAGGGCGACTTTGAACAGCTTTATGATGTAATGGAAGGCTATGGAGTAACAATCAGATTCTTGGATCCTCCTCTTCATGAGTTTGTTCCTACAGATGAAAAAGATATTGAGGTTCTTGCAAAGACACAAGGCAAGACTGTTGATGAAATCAAGGCAATCATTGCATCATTGCATGAATTTAACCCAATGATGGGACACAGAGGCTGCCGTCTTGCAGTAACCTATCCTGAAATCGCTGCTATGCAGACAAGAGCGGTTATTAAGGCTGCTATCAATGTGTCAAAGAGAAAGAATATAGATATCGTTCCTGAAATTATGATTCCATTGGTTGGCGAAATTAAGGAATTGGCATATGTTAAGAAGGTAGTTGTTGAAACTGCTGATAAGGTTATCAAAGAAGCTGGTGCTAATCTTAAGTATAAGGTTGGTACAATGATTGAAATCCCAAGAGCAGCACTAACTGCTGAGGAGATTGCAAAAGAGGCAGAATTCTTCTCATTTGGTACAAACGACCTTACCCAGATGACATTTGGTTTCTCTCGTGACGATGCAGGCAAGTTCCTTGATGCATACTACGATGCAAAGATTTACGAAAATGACCCATTTGCAAAGGTTGACCAAATTGGTGTTGGTAAGCTTATCAAAATGGCTGCAGAAGATGGCAGAAAGACAAGACCTGACATCAAACTTGGTATCTGCGGCGAGCACGGTGGTGACCCCTCAACAGTTGAGTTCTGTAACACAATCGGTTTAACTTACGTTTCATGCTCACCTTTCAGAGTGCCCATCGCAAGATTGGCAGCAGCTCAGGCAGCTATTAAGCAAGCGTAAGTTTAAAAAAATTATTGTTTTAGGGCAAACCCCATTACAACAATTTAGGCAAAACTAAATATCATTATGAGCCTTGTGAACTCTTGTGTTCACAAGGCTCATTTTTTTGCTTTACAGGAAACTGCGTTTGCTATAAAGCAAAAAGAAAATTTAATGCTCTTGAAATTTTTTCGCACAAAGACACAAAACGCAAATGGGCGAGAACGAGCGAATACGCTTTGCTTTATAACAAAATGCAAGAACTGGAGCGGTGACTTTTCCTTTGTTTAATTTATAGTTTTAAAAAAATGGTATATTACATATTATTTTGATAAAAATAATAGTAAAATAAATAGGTGATTATAAAAATAACCTTTTTCAATCACCTATAGAAAAATAAGGAGTAAAATTATATGGCAACAGATTTTAAAAATAGTGAAACAAAACTAAATCTTATGAGAGCTTTTGCAGGAGAAAGTCAGGCGAGAAATCGCTATACCTTTGCTGCAAGTGAAGCAAAGAATAAAAACCTTCATGTTGTTGAGGCAGTTTTTAAATTTACTGCAAATCAGGAAAAGGAACACGCAGAAATTTTCTATGGATATTTAAAGGAATTGGCAGGAGAAACAATAAAAATAGATGGAGGATACCCAATAGATATTTCAGAGTCGGTAGCCAAGCTTTTAAGATATGCCGAACATAACGAATATGAAGAGCATGACGATGTTTATAAAAGCTTCGCCCAAAAAGCAAAGGCAGAGGGCTTTATGGAGATTGGAACAACCTTTGAAAATATTGCCAAAATAGAAAAAACTCATGGCGAAAGATTTGGAAAGTTGGCAGAAATGCTTGAAAAAAATAAGCTTTTTGTATCAGACATAGAGTGTGACTGGGTTTGCTTAAATTGCGGCCATCGTTATTATGGAAAGGAAGCACCCGCAATTTGTCCTGTCTGCAAGCACGACCAAGGCTTTTTCATAAGATTAGAGCTTGCGCCATATGATAGTGGCTGCAAGAAAAACTAAAAAAGGACAAAACAAATGTACTTTTTGGTAAGTAATATAAGCCAAAACCTGTTTTAAATAAAAAAAGCATTGTAAAAGGGAGGAAAACTTTGCCTCCCTTTTATTATATAAAAAATCAAGGAGAAAATTTTATGTGCACAGCCATAACTTATAAAACAAAGGACAGCTATTTCGGGAGAAATCTTGACTATGAATTTTCCTACTCTGAGAATATTACAATAACTCCAAGAAATTATACTTTTAATTTCCGATGCGAAAAGCCTGTAAAAGAGCATTATGCAATGATTGGAATGGCATATGTTTATGAGGGGTATCCTCTTTATTATGATGCAACCAATGAGGTGGGACTAAGTATGGCAGGACTGCTTTTCCCTGATAATGCCTGCTATAAGGGACTTGCGCAAGGGAAATGTAACATATCCCCATTTGAATTTATTCCATGGGTTCTTGCAACATGTGAAAATGTTGAACAAGCAGAGGAGCTTATTTTAAAAACCAATCTTGTAAATATAGAGTTTAATAAAGAGCTTCCTCTTTCTCCTCTGCATTGGCTTGTGGCTGATGAAGAAAATTCCTTTGTGGTTGAGGCAGTAAAGGAGGGAGTTAAAATATATAAAAATCCATTGGGAGTTCTTACAAATAACCCTCCGTTTGATATGCAGATGTTTAATCTTAGTAATTACATGTTCTTAAGTTCTAAAAGAGCAGAGAATAGATTTTCTGATAAAATAGATTTAAAAGAATATAGCAGGGGAATGGGGGCAATGGGTATGCCTGGAGATTTGTCATCACAATCCCGATTTGTAAGGGCTGCTTTTACAAAGCTAAATTCAGTGTCAGGAGAGTCTGAGGAGGAGAGCATAAGCCAATTTTTTCATATTCTTTCCTCGGTTGAGCAACAAAGAGGCTGTGTGGAATTGGGAGATGATAAATATGAAATTACAATATATAGCTCCTGTTGTAACATGAATAAGGGGATTTATTATTATAAGACCTATAACAATAGCCAAATCACTGCTGTGGATATGCGAAAAGAAAATTTAGAACAAAAAAATTTAATAAGCTATCCTCTTATAGATAAAGAGCAGATAAAAATTCAGAATTTTAAGTAATTTGTGCTTATTTTATTGAATTTTTTTCTGTAGTGTGGTATAATGAGTTTGCAGAGCAAACTCAATGAATTGCCTTCGGCATGAATTGAAATCTACTATTTCATGAATTGAGCCTTGCGGCTCATGAATTGCACCTGTCGGTGCATTAAAGGCAATTCAATTCATGGAGCGAAGCGAGAAATCATGGCGGAACGCCAATTCATGACAACGGAGTTGTCAATTCATTAAAATGGAGAATAAGTATGAAGGAAAATAAGCTTGTAGAATTGTCAAAGCAATTTGCGGTAGATGTAGTTAATTTGTGTGCAGAGATTAAAGAAAAAAGAAAAGGAAATGTATTGCTCAACCAACTTTTAAGAAGTGGCACAAGTATAGGAGCTAATATACACGAAGCAAATTATGCTGCAAGTAAACCTGATTTTATAAATAAGTTTCAAATTGCACTCAAAGAGTGTTATGAAAGTGATTATTGGTTAGGATTATTCAAGGACACAAAAATGATTACTGAGCAAGAATATAAAGAAATGTATGATAAATGCAGTAAAATTCGTAAACTGTTAATATCGTCGGTAAATACCGCAAAAGATAATACAAAAGGAGATTAAAAATGATTGATTTCAAGAACGCAACATTTTTTAAGTTAAAAAAGGTGGAGAACGAAAAGGCAGAGCCGTTAGTTGGACCATTACTGATTTCAGATGAAAGTATTATTTCTACATATAAAGGATTACGCGATCAGGTTGTTTTTACAAATAAAAGAATAATATCCATGAATGCACAGGGAATAACAGGAACAAAACAAGATTATACGTCGATGCCATATTCTAAAATTCAGGTTTATTCTGTTGAAACAGTAGGTTTGGGTGAAAAATTATGGTATGGGAATATGTCGGATTGTGAATTAGAACTATGTTTTTCTGGTGTAGGAAAAGTTAAATTTGAATTCAGAGGAGAATCTGACATAAAAGAGATTTGTAAAATGATTTCTGAGTATGTGCTAAGATAAACCGATTGGCATCTAAATTATACAGTCTTTATATAATGAGTTTGCAGAGCAAACTCAATGAATTGCCTTCGGCATGAATTGAAATCTACTATTTCATGAATTGAGCCTTGCGGCTCATGAATTGCACCTGTCGGTGCATTAAAGGAATCCATTCCCATTTATCCGAATGAAGACCATGTGTATGAAATTGTTTTTCCAAGTTATATCATATATCAGGTGAGAAATGAGTCGTATTGTTCTTGGGATGAGTATGAGATAAGAAAGGGAAATACATTGTACATATATGAAAAGTCAAAATTTTTGGATTACTTTAAAAGCGTAACAGATTGTTGTCAATCTGATGATGGTGATTACTATCCAGGTGAATGGATACATTATGGAATTGGTGCTGAAGATCATATTATTGATATAATCTCACACGAAAAACCCATTATAAAAAAGATATAAAAATAATATGTTTTAGTCCCGACCTTGGCAAGATAATAAAATTTATAGTGTTAAAAAATAATTTTAAAAATAAGAGGTGTATTTAAAAATGAAAAAAATCGGAGTAATTTCATTAATTGGCGTCATGATGGCACTGACTACAGCAGTAAGTGCCAAAGACGGAGTAGGGGTGGCAATAGATAATAAAATTTTAAAGACCGAGGTTGCGCCCATAATAGAAAATGACAGGGTGCTGGTTCCCATGCGTGACATTTTTGAAAATCTCGGAGCAGAGGTTTTGTGGGACGGTGAAAAAAGAGAGGTTAGCGCAACAAAAGAAGATGTTGAAATTAAGCTCACAATTGGCGAAAAAACACTTTATAAAAATGGTGAGCCAATAGAACTTGATACAGTTGCAAAAATAGAAAATGAACGTACCCTTGTCCCAGCACGTGCAGTTGCCGAAAGCTTTTCGGCAAGAGTTTATTGGGACGGTTTAAATAAAATGGTTTACATAATCAACCCGAGCGAGGATAAGGTTGTTTCTGTTGTAATAGAAATGGAGGACGGAAGCATCATGAAAGCGGAGCTTTATCCTGGTTTTGCGCCTGTTGCAGTTAAAAACTTTGTGGAGCTTGCAGAGGACGGATTTTATGATGGTCTTGTGTTTCATAGAGTAATAAAGGATTTTATGATACAAGGCGGAGGCTATGACGAGTGCTTTGCACAAAGAGCAGTTGACCCCATAGTGGGAGAATTTGCAGCAAATGGAATAGAAAATGACTTAAAGCACACAAGAGGAGTTTTGTCCATGGCAAGAACCAATATGCCAAACACAGCGTCATGTCAGTTTTTTATAATGCATGCAGACGCACCCCATCTTGATGGACAGTATGCAGCTTTTGGAATGCTTACTGAGGGCTTTGATGTGCTTGATGAAATTGCAAA
>JAZURZ010000047.1:0-3177 GCA_045606465.1 Clostridia bacterium
ATAGTGGGGTATTTTTCAACAAATTTAAGAAAAAAATCGACAATTTGCAAAATAAATGTTCAAAAAAATATGAATATATTAAATTAATAAAAATTTAAGTGGGAAAATATTGCATTTATACGGAAATTACTGTAATATTTAACTTGAACATTTATAATTAAATCCCAAAAGAAAGGCGAAAAATGAAGTATTCAAATTACAAATGCCCTGTTTGCAGTAATCAGTTTACAGAAGAAGATGATGTGGTGGTTTGCCCGGATTGTGGCACACCCCATCACAGAGAATGCTATATTAATAACGGAAAATGCTTTAATCAGGACAAGCACGGCACAAATGAGCCTGTTGAGGTTGAATTTGTGGATGTTGAGGAAAATGAAAATATACAGGAAAATGCAGATTTTTCTCAACCTGAATTAAACGAAAGCAGAACAGAAAATCCGCAGGAAATAGTTCAGGAAATTTTCGAGGAGTTCAAAAATAATAAGGATTATTCTCTTAACGGAAAGCATATTTCCTTTTATGAAGCAGCAATAGGAAAAAACCAGAAATACTATGTTCCTCGCTTTATGCTTATGGATAAAAGTAAAAAAGCAATGTCCTGGAATATTGCCGGATTTTTTGTTCCTCTTGCTTGGTGCTTATACAGAAAAATGTATAAATTTGCAGCTATTATATTTGCATTATACATTCTTCTGATTGGAACAATCGGCTTTAATTTTATGTCAAATGAAGAGTTTGTTAATACCGTTGTGGAATGTGCAGAAGAGGACCCGAATTTTTATGAAAACATTCTTCTTTACAACACAAGGAATTCCAGCGTATCGTTAACTGAAAAACAAATGAAGCTTAATAAGCTTACCAATGAATTTAAACTACCTGTTCCAATTCAGATAATGACATACGTAATAGTTTACGGTGTGAGAATATTAATGGGTATTTATGCAACAAATCTGTATTATAAAAAGCTGACGAAAAACATTGAAAAGGTTGATAAATTGGACCTTTCGCCCGATATGAAAAGGTCTGTTTTATTCAGAAAATGCGGTACCTTACCATTCATTATTGCGGCAATAATCGGATTTTTTGAGTGGCAGATGTTTTAAAAGTGAGGAATGAGGAGTGAGGAGTGAGGAATGTCGGGGAAGCTTTGCTTCCAAACATTTTATATTCAACCTTTCCAATCTTTTAAATTCTGGCATCTGGTATCCGGTATCTGGCGTCTTACACATTTTTAATTAATTTCAAAGGAAGTAAATTATGCATACACCTCTTGCGGACAGAATACGTCCTCAAAGTATTGATGAAATTGTGGGTCAACAGCACCTGATAGGTGAGGGTAAGCCCTTAAGAAATATAATTGAATCAGGGGAGCTCCCTAACCTTATATTTTATGGTCCTTCCGGAACAGGCAAAACAACTCTTGCCCGAATGATTGCCAAAAAGACCGACAGAACTCTTCGTAAGCTCAACTGCACAACTGCAGGAACGCAGGATATAAGAGATATTGTTGAAGACCTTAATGCTTTTACTGCACCTAACGGAATTCTTTTATATCTTGATGAGATTCAATACTTTAATAAAAAGCAACAACAGACCCTTTTAGAGTATATTGAGGATGGTTCAATAACTCTTATTGCTTCAACAACAGAAAACCCTTATTTTTATGTTTATAGCGCAATTTTAAGCCGGTCTTCTGTATTTGAATTCAAGCACGTATCTCCCGAAGAGGTTGAAAAGGCAGTTATTCGCGGATTCAATCTTTTGGCAGAGGAAAAGGGTGAGGAATTTCAGGTTGAGGATGGTGTTTCATTACATATTGCAACGGCTTGTGGGGGAGATGTAAGAAAATCCTTAAATGCAGTAGAGCTTTGTGTTTTGGCAGCTAAAAAGCCCCAGGAAAACGAAAAAAGAATAATCACCCTTGAGCACGCAAGGGAGCTTACACAAAAAAGCGCCATGCGATATGACAGAGAGGGTGACGAGCATTATGATATTCTTTCCGCTTTCCAGAAATCAATGCGAGGCTCTGATCCTGATGCTGCCATACATTACCTTTCAAGACTCCTTGAAGCAGGGGACATGACCTCTGCTATACGCCGTCTTTTAGTTTGCGCCGCAGAGGATGTAGGACTTGCTTATCCTATGATTTTACCCATAGTAAAAGCCGCAACAGATATTGCTCTTCAGGTGGGTATGCCCGAAGCAAGATTACCCCTTGCAGATGCGGTTATTCTTGTTTGCAACTCTCCAAAATCAAATACCGCACATGATGCAGTTAACGCAGCAATGGCGGATATACAAAAGGGTAAAAGCGGACCTATTCCCCGTCAGCTTCAGAACAAGCATTTTGATGGTGATGATGCCGAGATTAAGGGTCAGTTTTATAAATATCCCCACGATTACCCTAATCGCTGGGTTGAACAGCAATATTTACCCGATGCTCTTAAAAATGCTAAATATTATGAATTTGGTGACAATAAACAAGAGCAGGCGGCAAAGGAATATTGGAAAAAAATAAAGGGGGATTTATAATGAAAAGAAAGCTCTTAATTTTTGCTCTCATTCTTGCAGTTTTAACGTGCTTTTTAACCGTAAGCGCGTTTGCAATAAGCGAAGAAAACGGAAATTCGCAAATGCCCTTTGTTGACGCGGATGAAATTACGCCTGAATTTCCCGATGTTCAGACAGAAGCAGATTTATTTGAAGAATTTGAAGAGGTCTTCGGTGAGCAAGGCGGAAAAATGATGGGTATGGTAATAATGTTATTTATAAGTATGTTTCTTTTCTTACCCTCACTTGTTGTAATGATTATTTTTATAGTACTTAATAGCAATACTAAGAAAAAAATAAGGGAATATGAAAGATTTTTCGGTCCTGCTTCTCAGAATACACTGAGATATTATAATCAAAATGCATATAATCCGAATTATTATGAAAAATCTGTTAATCCTACAAATGCACCAATGGGAACTGCTCCTGCGGGTAATTTTTACGTACCTCAAAATGATATAAACAATCAGCAAGGAGGGCAGTTCTGATGAAAAATGTTAAAAAACTTTCCCTTTTGCTTGTAGCATTTATTATTTTTACATCTGTTTTTTGCATAAGCGTTTCTGCAGAAGAAAAAGAAGCCTTTGTTGTAGATACAAATACCGTATATGCAGAAATTCCTGATGG
>JAZURZ010000048.1:0-9052 GCA_045606465.1 Clostridia bacterium
GGCATGAGCTTACCGATGATGACATTTTCTTTAAGTCCCAGCAAGGGGTCAACCTTACCCTTAATTGCAGCTTCAGTAAGAACCTTTGTAGTTTCCTGGAAGGAAGCTGCTGACAGGAATGAATCTGTAGCAAGAGATGCCTTTGTGATACCAAGAAGAACAGATGACTCAACTGCGGGAGTTCCGCCCTTTTCTTCTATTTCACGATTAGCCTCTTTAAGCTCGAACATATCCACGAGTGAACCAATCAAAAGATTTGTATCGCCTGCATCTTCAACTCTTACCTTTCTGAGCATCTGGCGTGTAATAACCTCAACGTGCTTATCGTTAATGTCAACACCCTGCATACGATAGGTTCTTTGAACTTCACGAGTGATATAGTCCTGAACCTCACGAGGTCCTTGTATTCTCAGAATATCATGAGGATTGATAGAGCCTGCTGTAAGAGCTTCACCCTTTTCAATGATATCACCATCTGCCACTCTGATATTTGAGTCATAAGGAATTGTATAGGTTATTGCATTGCCCATTTCGTCATCTGTAACCACAACCTCACGGCGGTTATCCTGCTCCTTTAAGCTGACTCTTCCGCCAATTTCAGATATGATTGCAAGACCCTTAGGCTTTCTTGCCTCAAACAATTCCTCGATACGAGGAAGACCTTGAGTGATATCGCTTCCCGATGCAACACCGCCGGCATGGAAGGTACGCATTGTAAGCTGAGTACCAGGCTCACCTATAGACTGTGCAGCAATAATTCCGACAGCTTCACCTACATTTACCAAATCGCCTGTCGCAAGGTTAGTGCCATAGCACTTTGAGCACACACCTGTTTTTGTGTTACATGTTAAGATACTTCTTATATGAACTTCCTTTATTCCTGCTGCAACAATTTTGTCTGCTGCATCTCTTGTTATTATTTCATTTTCTTTTACAAGAATTTTGCCATCTTCAGGATTAACAATATTTTCTCTTGCAACTCGGTCGATAATTCTGTCCTTCAAAGGCTCAATTACCTCATTACCGTCCATGATTGCAGACACCCAAACACCTTCTTCGGTGCCACAGTCGTTTTCACGAACGATAACATCCTGAGAAACGTCAACAAGACGTCTTGTAAGGTATCCCGAGTCAGCAGTTCTAAGCGCTGTATCTGTAAGACCTTTTCTTGCACCATGTGAAGAAATGAAGTACTCCAGAACGTTAAGTCCTTCACGGAAGTTAGCACGAATAGGAATTTCGACAGTTCTTCCCTGAGTATCCGCCATAAGACCACGCATAGCTGCAAGCTGTCTTATCTGGTTAACGCTACCACGGGCACCTGAGTCTGCCATCATGAATATAGGATTAAATTTACCTAAGTTTTCCATCATAGCTTCTGTCACCTTTTCCGATGCGCCTGCCCAGGTCTTTATAACCTGATTATAGCGTTCCTCATCGGTGAGCAAGCCTCGTCTGAACTTCTTAGTTATCTTTTCAATTTCTTCTTCTGCGCCCTTTAAGATTTCCGATTTCTTTTCGGGAACTTCTATATCGGACACCGCAACTGTAATTGCGCCCTTGGTTGAATACTTATAGCCTGTAGCCTTGATAAGGTCAAGAATTTCTGCAGTTTCGGTTGTTCCATGGTTGCGGATACATCTGCTTATTATATCTCCCAGCTGCTTTTTACCTACAGTTGTGCTAAAGCCTACCTCAAGGTCAAACATTGTGTCGGGATTGCTTCTGTCAACAATTCCCAAGTCCTGAGGAATGTTCTGATTGAAGATGATTTTTCCGACGGTTGCATCAATCATTGCAGATTTTACCTATCCATCTATTTCTTCCTCAACCATTACCTTGATAGGTGTATGCAAGCCAAGCTCACCATTATCATATGCCAAAACTGCCTCATCAAAGCTTGTATATGCACGGGGGTGCCATTCATCATTTTTATCACGTCCGGGATAGTCCTTTCCGCCAATTTCGTCATGCTTAACCAATGTGAGGTAATAACTTCCCAAAATCATGTCCTGAGTAGGAACGGTTACAGGGTGTCCGTCCTGCGGCTTTAAGAGGTTGTTTGCAGAGAGCATCAAAAAGCGTGCTTCTGCCTGAGCCTCAGGCGACAGGGGAACGTGAACTGCCATCTGGTCACCATCGAAGTCGGCGTTATATGCAGTACATACCAACGGGTGAAGTTTTAGCGCTCTTCCGTCAACAAGGCGCGGCTCAAAGGCTTGAATACCAAGTCTGTGAAGTGTAGGAGCACGATTTAAGAGCACTGGATGCTCTTTTATTACATCCTCCAAAACGTCCCATACCTCAGGCTTAACCCTTTCCACCATACGCTTTGCGCTTCTTATATTATGTGCAAGATTTCTTGCAACAAGTTCCTTCATTACAAAGGGCTTAAAGAGCTCTATTGCCATTTCCTTAGGCAAGCCGCACTGATAAATTTTAAGTTCAGGGCCTACAACAATAACTGAACGTCCCGAATAGTCAACACGTTTTCCCAATAGGTTCTGACGGAAACGTCCCTGCTTACCCTTTAACAAATCTGAAAGGGATTTCAGCGCACGATTTCCGGGTCCTGTGACAGTTCTGCCACGACGACCATTGTTTATAAGTGCATCAACAGCCTCCTGCAGCATTCTCTTTTCGTTTCTTATGATAATGTCGGGAGCTCCAAGCTCAAGCAATCGACTCAAGCGGTTATTTCTGTTAATAACACGTCTATACAAATCATTTAAGTCACTTGTTGCAAAGCGTCCGCCGTCCAATTGAACCATAGGTCTTAAATCGGGCGGAATTACCGGAATTACATCAAGAATCATCCATTCAGGGCGATTTCCTGAATTGATAAACGCATCAATTATTTCCAATCTCTTTACAATTCTTGCCTTTTTAGGAACTGCTATGCTCTTATCCTTTTCCTTTTCAAGTTCTGCCTTAAGTTCTTCTGAAAGCGCTATAAGGTCAATTTCCTCCAAAAGCTTTTTGATTGCTTCAGCGCCCATGCCTACAGTGAATTTATCGCCATATTTTTCGTAATAATCACGATATTCCTTTTCGGACAAAATCTGATTTTTTTCAAGACCTGTCTTTCCCGGGTCAGTTACTATATAAGATGCAAAGTAGAGTACATTTTCCAAATTTCTCGGAGAAATGTCCAAAACTGTGCTGAGTGCTGATGGCACGCCCTTGAAGTACCAGATATGAGAAACGGGAGTTGCAAGTTCAATATGTCCCATTCTCTCACGACGCACCTTTGCCTTTGTGACCTCAACGCCACATCGATCACAAACTACGCCCTTATAGCGGATTTTCTTATACTTTCCGCAATGACACTCCCAGTCCTTTGTTGGTCCGAATATCTTTTCACAAAACAAGCCATCACGTTCAGGCTTCAGTGTACGATAATTTATAGTTTCGGGTTTCTTTACTTCACCATATGACCATTCTCTGATGGTTTCGGGAGAAGCTAAACCTATTTTTATTGCCTCAAAATTAAATTCTGTTCCCATTTAAAAACCCTCCTTCTCTTAAAAATTATCAAAGTGAATGGACTCGTCTTCATCATCGTCGCCATCTTCATCGTCGTCAATGAAGAAAGAATCTGCAAAATCGTCCAAATCCTGATCCTCTTCGTCATAGTCCATGTCTGCGCCATCAAGCTCTTCATCGTCATCGTCATCATCAATCATATCATCTGCAAAGAGCTCTCTGTCCTCCATTGTTGCTACAATGTCGTCCTTGGTTACATAGTCGTCATCGTCATCCTCAAGGAATTTAATAAGGTCAATTTCCTCCGAGTTATGGTCAAGAATTCTTATATCAAGTGCAAGGGACTGCAATTCCTTAACAAGCACCTTAAATGCCTCAGGAATTCCTGCTTTTGGAATATTCTCACCCTTGACAATTGCCTCGTAGGTCTTTACTCTGCCCACGATATCGTCAGATTTAACAGTAAGAATTTCCTGCAATGTGTATGCAGCGCCATAAGCCTCAAGTGCCCACACTTCCATTTCACCAAAACGCTGACCGCCGAACTGGGCTTTACCGCCCAAAGGCTGCTGGGTAACAAGTGAATATGGACCTGTTGAACGTGCATGGATTTTATCATCTACAAGGTGGTCAAGCTTTAAGTAGTGCATCACACCAACAGTTACAGGGTTGTCAAATTTTTCACCTGTACGTCCGTCATACACTTCAGACTTAAAGTCTTCTCTCAAGCCTGCCATAATGAATGCTTCTCTTAAGTTTTCGTCCTCAGCACCATCAAAAACAGGAGTTGCAATTTTAATATACTCATCCTCGCCAAGCTTTTGCTTTGCTAAAATGATGGTATCCTTATAATTTACGCAATAGTTAACAATTTCCTTAAGGCTTTCCTTTTCTTCCTTAGACAAAGCCTTTATTGCGCCAAGTGATTTTATAAGCTTATCCTTATCAAAACCAACCTCTGCTGCATCCAGAATTTCCATAACCTTTTGGGCACATTTATCATCAAGGTGCAATTTTTCAACCTTATCTTTAATAAGATTAATTGTGCGTGCCTCAATTTCCTCGCAGCTTTGCAAGCTTAATGTGCGGAAGGCATATCCAAGATGCATTTCAAGAACCTGTCCTATATTCATACGTGAAGGTACGCCCAAGGGATTTAACACAATCTGCAATGGTGTTCCGTCTGCAAGGAATGGCATATCCTCCTGAGGAAGAACTCTTGATACGACACCCTTATTTCCATGACGTCCAGCCATTTTATCGCCGACCGAGATTTTTCTCTTTTGTGCGATATAGCAGCGTACTACCTTATTTACGCCTGGAGGTAATTCACTATTTTCACGTGTGAACACCTTTACGTCAACTATTATACCATTTTCGCCATGAGGCACACGCAATGATGTATCACGCACCTCACGAGCCTTTTCTCCGAATATTGCACGAAGGAGTCTTTCCTCGGCTGTAAGTTCAGTTTCACCCTTTGGTGTAACCTTACCTACAAGGATATCTCCCGCACGCACCTCGGCACCTATTCTTATAATACCCTGCTCATTCAAATCCTTCAAGGTATCCTCTGAAACATTTGAAATGTCACGTGTAATTTCTTCAGGCCCGAGCTTTGTATCACGAGCCTCACACTCATATTCCTCTATATGAATTGAAGTAAAGACATCATTTTTAACAAGCTCCTCGCTGATTAGAACTGCGTCCTCGTAGTTATAACCCTCCCAGGTCATAAAGCCTATAAGGATATTCTTACCCAAAGCAAGCTCGCCATTATCCATAGCAGGTCCGTCTGCAATTATGTCGCCCTTTTCCACATGTTCGCCCACCTCTACGATAGGTCTTTGATTTATGCATGTAGATTGGTTAGAGCGTGCAAATTTAATCATTTTATAGCGATATTTCTCGCCTGTCTTGTCGCCCTTTATAACAATTTCATCAGCCGAAACCTTTTCCACAACACCCGCCTCGGAAGAAAGCACTGCCGAGCCTGAGTCATGTGCAACCTTATATTCCATGCCTGTTCCAACAATTGCAGAATCGGTTGTTAAAAGCGGTACTGCCTGACATTGCATATTAGAGCCCATCAGCGCTCGGTTAGCGTCATCATTTTCAAGGAATGGAATACATGCAGTAACAACCGACACAAGCTGTCTTGGTGATACGTCCATGTAGTCAATTTCATTTCCGGGAACTTCCAAAATTTCGTCACGAAAACGTGCCGAAACCCTCTTGTCCATGAAATGTCCCTCATCATCAAGAGGCTCGTTTGCCTGAGCTATAATAAATTCATCCTCAAGGTCAGCGGTCATGTACACAATCTCGTCAGTAACCATTCCCTTTTCTTTATCCACCTTACGATATGGAGTTTCAATAAATCCATACTCATCAATCTGAGCAAAGGTAGCCAAAGAGGTTATAAGACCGATATTTGGTCCTTCAGGAGTTTCTATAGGACACATACGTCCGTAGTGTGAATAGTGAACGTCACGCACCTCAAAGCCTGCACGATCTCTTGAAAGACCTCCAGGACCAAGGGCTGATATTCTTCTTTTATGTCTTAGCTCTGCCAATGGATTTGGCTGGTCCATAAACTGTGAAAGCTGTGACGAGCCAAAAAATTCGTTTATAGTCGCAATAATAGGACGTATGTTTATAAGGGTCTGAGGAGTAATTATCTCCAAATCCTGAATTGTCATACGTTCACGAACTGTACGCTCCATACGTGCAAGACCTATTCTGAACTGGTTTTGCAAAAGCTCGCCCACACTGCGCAGACGTCTGTTTCCAAGATGGTCAATGTCATCAATTTTGCCAACACCGCAGGCAAGGCAGGTTACATAGTTAATTGATGCATACATATCCTCTATTGTTATATGCTTAGGACTAAGCTCTGCCTCACGTGCAAGAATTTGCTCCTTGATTTCTTCATCTGTTGGAGCCTCTCCGTCTTCTTTATAGCCCTTACCTGAGAGAATTTCCTCAAGCACCGAGCGGAGCACCTTTTTAAATGGTATATCAGATGTATCAAAATCAACATATGCGCTAAGGTGCACCATGTCATTTGACAAAACAACAACCTTTTGTTCCTCTACATTTAAAACAACACGATTTACGCCTGCATATTCAATATCACGAGCCATTTCTCTGCTAAGAGCATCGCCTGAAGATGCTATAATCTCACCTGTTCTTGGGTCTATAACATCCTCTGCAAGGGTTTTTCCCTCAATACGCTCTGCCAAAGCAACCTTTTTGTTATATTTATATCTTCCCACACGTGCAAGGTCATAACGCTTGGGGTCAAAGAACATATTAAAAATGAATGATTCTGCATTTTCAACATTTAGTGGCTCACCCGGGCGAAGGCGCTTATATATTTCTAAAAGTGCCTCTTCCCTGTCATGAGTAGTATCCTTCTCAAGGGTATTTCTCATGAGCGCACTGTCACCAAAATATTCAAGTATCTCACTGTCACTTTCAATTCCCATAGCTCTTATGAGATTGGTAACAGGGATTTTTTTAGTATGATTTGTATGCTTTATTCTAACCGAGAAAACGTCGTTTGAATCGGTTTCATATTCCAGCCATTCACCACGATATGGTATAATCTGAGAAGCATAAAGAGGCTTACCTGTCTTATCACGCTCAAAGCTATAATACATGCCCGGCGAACGAACAAGCTGGCTGACAATGACACGTTCTGCACCATTGATAATGAAGGTGCCCTGTTCGGTCATAAGAGGAAATTCTCCCATAAATATTTCCTGTTCTTTTATCTCGCCTGTCTCGGTATTGATAAGACGAACATTGACACGCAAGGGGGCTGCATATTTTGCGTCCCTTTCCTTACATTCTGCAACTGAATATTTTGGATTGTACTCGAGAGTGTGGTCAAAAATTTCCAACACCAGATGTCCCGAGTGGTCGGTTATAGGAGAAATATCACGAAAAACCTCCCTTAATCCTTCCTCAATGAACCACTGATATGATTTTTTCTGCACCTCGATAAGGTTGGGCATATCCAAAACCTCATTGATTTTAGAGTAGCTCAGTCGGGTATTTTTGCCTAGTTGTACCTCATGCACCATTCATTAATCACCTCGTCTAAATTTGTAAGCAAATGAGTTTTTAAGGCACCAAATTTTACTTGTCGTAACTTATCAAAATTTGGTATTGATTTTTTGTCCTTGGTATGCTATAATATATATTAAAGTAGCTTCAGAGGACAATTAGCCCATAATATTATCATTATACAATATTTGATTATATCACATCTTTTTTTTTATGTCAAGTAAGATTTGTATTTTTTTGGTTTTTTAAAAAATTTTTACCTATTTTTTATAAAGATTGGAGATGTCAGCGTGAAATTTTATCTAAATTGTGAATATGTACCCGTCGCATCGGCGTTTATTGAGGAGTATCTCCCCAAGGCAAACGCTGTCTTTGTGAAAATTTATCTTTACGCTCTAAACCTTGCCGCAAAGGGCGAGGAGGTTGAATTTTTGGCTATAGCAAGGGCATTGAATCTTTTGGAAAGCGACGTTGTGCAATGCTTTGAATATTGGAAGGAAGAAGGCATTGTTGAATTTTCCGGAAAGGACATATTTTTTAAGGCTATCACATCGGGAAAAGAAAATCAGGCATCAACTGCTCCCTTGCAACAACAAGAGCCTCCTCAAAAAAAGACATCCTCCTCAGGTCCATCATATGCTCCCGGCGAGGTTGCACGTGCTATATCTGAAAATTCCATGCTTTCAGAAACCTTTTTGCTTGCTCAGGAAATCCTGGGAAAGCCCTTAAACCCCTCCGACACCGAAACCCTTTATTGGTTTTTTGACGGGTTAAAGTTTTCGCCCGAGGTTATTCTTATGCTTTTGGAATATTGCGTTTCCAAGGAAAAGCGCAGAATGAATTACATAGAAAAGGTTGCCCTTTCCTGGCACGAGCATGGCATCACTACCATAGAAGCAGCAGACGACTACATTCAAAAGGAAAATGAAAGGTCGGGACATATTTATTCTATACGAAAAGCTCTTGGAATTATTGACCGTGCTTTAAGTCCCAGTGAGGAACAGTTTATAAATCGCTGGAGCGAAATGTATAAAATGGACGAGTCTATGATTTCCTATGCATACGACCAATGTATTTTGCAGACAGCAAAGCTTTCTTTTCCATATATGGATAAAATTTTAGAACGTTGGTATAAAGAGGGAATTCATACTGTTGAACAGGCAGAGCATGATAATAAGGTCTTTAAAAGCAGTCATGAGAATCGCTCCAATCCAGAAAAGAATTTTGATATTTACTCCGATGATTATGACCATGAAGCACTTGAGGCTCTTACAAGAAAGAAGCGTGATTAAAAAAATAAAGGGAGTATTTTGATTTTTTTTAAAATCAAAATACTCCTTTTGTAATTTAACCGCTAACGAAAGAGGAACGACGTGCATATGTCGTTCCCTGCAATAATTTTCTAAAAAACCAAAACTATCATTCCCCTTAGCCACTAACAAAAACTTTACCGCAGGGGGGGCGAAAGGGGAACTCCCCTTTTCGTCGTTTA
>JAZURZ010000049.1:0-3022 GCA_045606465.1 Clostridia bacterium
CCCATAGCATTTACTGGGTATGCCGCTTTATCAGTAGATAGACAAATAATTGATTTTACTCCTGCTTCAATTGCAGCAGTTAACACATTTTCAGAGCCGATAACATTTGTTTTTACAGCTTCAATCGGGAAAAATTCACAAGATGGTACCTGCTTCAAGGCTGCTGCATGGAATATGTAATCCACACCATGCATAGCATTTTTTACGCTTTCAAGGTCACGAACATCACCAATATAAAACTTGATTTTGTTAGCCGCCTCAGGCATTTTTACCTGAAATTCATGACGCATATCGTCCTGCTTTTTCTCATCTCTCGAAAAAATGCGGATTTCTCCGATATCGGTGTCTAAAAATCTGTTAAGCACAGCGTTACCAAAAGAACCTGTACCACCTGTAATAAGTAGAGTTTTGTTTTTAAACATAGTTTTAATCCCCTTTTTTAATTATTTTTTTCCAATTCTTTTTTTAATAAGTTCACATCATTAAACAAATGAGCATTTTTCAAAATCCATTTGTCGTCTTTTTCCCACCATTTCAAATTCAGTAAAAACTCAATGTCTTCGTCCTCAAATCTTTTCCCGATTGTTTTTGCAGGGACTCCGCCTACTATGCTATAGGGCTCAACATCTTTAGTTACTACCGCGCCTGCCAACACAATCGCTCCGTCACCAATTTTTACTCCGCCCGAAATCATGGCTTTAGTCCCTATCCAGACATCGTTTCCTATTTCAACCATATACTTTTTTTCTTTATCGACATATTTGTATTCTTCAAATAAATTTTGGTCTGTATATGATACCTTGCAACAATTACGCTTTGAATAAAACGCAGGGTGTATTGACACCCATGTATTTGTAGGATGAGCTCCTACTATTACTTTTACATCTCCTGCAACCGAACAATATCTTCCTATTTTGGTATGCAGGATACTGCAATTTGAATTGAAATAGGTCATTTTTCCTATTTTGCTGTTATATATGTGGGACAGTGCTCCTATGTAATTATTTCCTTCAAATTTGCTATTTTTTATTCTTGTGAAATAACCTTTTTCTATTTTACTCTTTGCTTTAGTTTTTTTTCTTTTAAACATATTAATCCCTTTTTTAATTATTTTTTTATAGATTGATTTCATCAATAATCTTCAACAATTTTTTAGCGGCATTTTTAGGCAAAACTTCTTCCATTGGTTCAATTTCAACAATTTCCTTTGCAAGAACAGAATCTAAAGCTTCTTTTATTTCCCTTTCATTATTATCTGCAAAATAATATCTGTCATAGGTCATTAAAAATTCTTTTACCATAGGTGTCGCATCTATAACCAGTATCGGTTTTTTTGTTGCGCCATAATGATATGCTTTGCCAGGAATTGTTCCACTATCTTTTCCTTTTGCAGAAAGCTTGTTGCAGAGGCACACCAAGACATTGGTTTCATTTTCATATTCATTAACTTCATTTACTGAGGCGCGTGGCAAAACCTTAAGATTTCCCTTTGAAAATATTTCCACATCCCCATTACCTACTATGATTGATTCATAATCTGCCTTTGAAAGTACAGAATACAAAGGCAATATATCTCTTACCGAACTTGAATATCCGCCATAATAGCCTACTGAATATTTGATTTTTGCATCGTTATTATCTTTGGAAAAAGCAAATGGAGTTTCTATAAAATGCATTTGCTCAGCTTTTTGGGGGAAAATCTTTTTCTGAAGTTTAAGACAAACATCGTTTGTATAAACCACAGCATCTGCACCCTCAATAAGTTTATATTCTGTTTTTTTCAAAATCCAAGGAAAAAAATGATGTCTGGTAAGAGTGTCAGTATATATTGAATCTCCCCAATATTGCACCCACTTTATACCATTCGGAAAATATTTATTTTTTATTCTTTTTGCCAATATATGTACCGAAAAAGGATTGGAAGATGAAATCATGCAATCATAAATATCAACTTCAAGATTATCAATGTTTACAGTAGTGGCAATATTCTTAAGTGAATCAACTGTTTCAAATTTATAATATAAATTTCTTATAAATGTGTAAAATTTCTTTTTAAATTTTGCTATAGGGCTATTTTTTGAGTGTAAATTTGCAGAAATTTTTTCAGTTGCGACACTGCCTGAAATATATTGGATTTTGCAATCCTTTATTTTCTCCATAAAGCTATCATCTTTAAGATTAGCTGAATTTGAAGTCTTATATGAAATTATATCAACTGTATGACCTTCCTCCAACAGTCCGCTTATGAGCGAAATATTTCTTATATTGCTCGATGTACAAACGCCTATATCGCTCATTGTCACAAACAAGATTTTCATAATTTTCTCTCCTTTATTTGCATACTTCCAAAAACTGGTCTATTGCAATTTCATTTGTTATAGGATTTTCTTCAAGGTTCTTTCGCAAGGTGTCAATTACAGATTTATCATCAAGAACTTTTTTTATTAGGGTATATACTCCCTCTGTAGAATTCGGGCATATAATTCCATCAACACCATCATTTATCGCCTCATTTGCAGGCCCAAAATTTGTAATCAAGGCAGGAGTTCCTAATATTTGTGCTTCTTTTATTGTCATTCCATAGCCTTCATATTCTGATGTTAAAACAAATGCATCTGCATTTTTCATATAGGGATAAGGATTTGGCTTCAAGCCTACAAGCTTTACTATATCTCCTACATTTTCATCTGCTATTAATTGTTCTAATATAGAACGATCTCCTCCCTCTCCCACAATTGTCCAGACAAAATTTTCATACCCCTCTTGTTTAAGCTTTGATGCAGCTTTAACAATTCTATCAATTCTCTTTTGATGATTATAGAGTCTTGCTACAGTTACAAAATGTGTCCTCTTATCATTATCAAATGGTATATACTCTGTTGCTCTTTTTTTAATAAAGTCAAGGTCGTACATATTATATACAACAAAAGATTTGTCTTTCATTTCAGGAATTATTTTGTCAAAAACATTTTTGCAATCATAGCTTACATTTACTACAGCATCATATTTGTTAAACATTTTT
>JAZURZ010000050.1:0-27773 GCA_045606465.1 Clostridia bacterium
ATACCCACGAGTCGGGTCATTGACAAATACATGGGTTACAGCTCCAAATAGTTTCCCATTTTGAATAATCGGCGAAGCTGACACGAGTGTTGTCAATAGGAAGTCGGAAGGCCAAGCGGTCTTAGGAAGACAAATGTCTTAGCCAACTCCTTGGCTCACAGAACGACATGGCTACGATCCGACTTATACCCACGAGTCGGGTCATTGACAAATACATGGGTTACAGCTCCAAATAGTTTCCCATTTTGAATAATCGGCGAAGCTGACACGAGTGTTGTCAATAGGGGACAACATTTTTCTTTATTTTTTGAAAAATTCAACCTCAAAGCATTTTCCGTCATATTCCAAAACGATTGTACCTGTTACGTCAGTTGGCAAATCACCAAATTCGCTTTTCAATCTTACAACATCTAATTCTTTCATAGAATTATTCCTGGTCGTTTTCGGCAGAATATATCCAATCGTCTCTGTCAATTTTATCAAAAGCATCGTTTACTTCTTTTGGTGCTTTTGATTTGAGGTAATTCTTGCAAAAAATGTATGTTTCTTCTGATGTTGCTTCTTTATCTGCAAAGAATTCTGAGAATGCCTCTTTAAATTCCTCGTATTCCGCAGGGTCAGCCGAGCCTTCATCATCAAACCAAAACGGGTTTAATCCGCTTAAATAATTCCCTAAATTTTCATTTGGTGCTTCGTCATACATTGCATCTAATGCATCAAACATTAAAACAAATACATCATACACTAACATAGTAATATCCTCACTTTCTGCTCCTATATTTTCTCTTACGCGGTGTCGGATTTCTGTTTAATCCCGTATCCTTATCCCATGGACGGGGTGTGTTATTACGACCGCCTTCGTTGATTTTTCCATTTTGACTTCTTGTCCAAACTTGACGACCTTTATCATCAATTTGAACGTGCCACTTGTTACCGAATTTATCAGTTCCACGATAATATTGGGGCGTATTTGCAGTATCGGTTAAGAGCTTTCTATTAGCTGGTGTATCCGGCAGATGTCCCGGTCTATCACCAAATATATGCTTTACCTGTGATGGTTTATCAGGCAAAGATACCTTGCTTCCTTTGGTGTTATTATAAAGTCCTGAATTTCCTGCACCCATTACGCAGACCTCCTTCTCTTTGTAGAGGTCCAATCAGGATAGTGGACAAACTTCGTTCTATCTTTAACCTTTGCAAAAATACTGTCCGGCATACCTCCATATACCAGCACAACTTCGGGTTCAATTTCATCAAGCATTGCCCCTAAACCTTCGGTAAAATATATTTTGTTTTCCTTACTTTTTATACATCCATAAGTACCAATTGAAACAATGCTGTGTTTTGGAACACCTAAAAACGCAAATTTTTCAGGGAGTTCTATGGTTGTGTAACTTCTTTCATCACCCCACCGTATATTAGGGATAACATAAAGTCCTTTTGATTGGAGATAATGACCGATAGCGCGATTCATATATGTATTTGCAATCTGCAATACGAGTGGCATATCTCTGTAAAGTGAACAGTCAGGAGAAATAATTCCTTGAAATTGTTTCAAGCAGTCAAGATGTTCTTTTGCGGCGGTTAAGACAGTTGCAAAATTTTTATCATGCTCATAGAAATGAACAAATTCATTGTAGCTGTTACTGCGATTTCTTTGCGAAAATGGAATTAACGCGGATGGTATAATTATCTTGTCCGGTCTTTTTATATGTGGGATTTCTAAAATTCCATCAAAGAAAGCTCCGGACACAATTTCGGGATTAAACCCGTCATCAATTTTATTTTTTAACATAATTAATCCTTTCTGCCACCTTCTGTGGCTAAAAAATTTATTTTTTTCACCTTGCCTGATTGACAAAGCGGAAAGGATATGTTAAAATATACATACGCGAATAGGTATATGTTTAACATATGCGAGATTGAACACACTGATTAGTTGCTGGTAACAACTTTTCTGATGTGTTTTTTCTTTTTTGTCAAGAATACAATCATAAGCATCACCGCCTTTTTTTGAATTTTTATATTATTCTTCGACTTTTATAAACTCATTGGCACGATACAATTTTTCTATGTTGTGTGCCTCTCTTAATTCTCTGTCTGTAAGATTGCACAAATTTTTGACGTAACCCTTACCAATCATAAACGCGCAGTCAGGTCTTGTACATTCTGTATGTAATAATGATACTGTATGAGTTGTAACCATTGACTGCATATTTTCAAAACTTTGAATTATCGAAAGAATTTTTTCAGAAAGTTCATGGTGGTAATATGCATCAAATTCATCTATCACAAGAAAGGTAAGCTTATTAAATTCTATAAACCAACAATAGAAAAGCATCAATGTTCTTGTTCCGGATGAAGCTATAGACTCAAATTCAACAACATTATCATTTTCAAATTTTGCACCTATTGTAAGTGCACCACTCATTAGTTTTAATGGCACAAGAGTGTAATTAAGCCCCATATCATTGATAAAGGTATTAAAATCTTCCAATCTATCGTTGTTGAGAATAATCTCATTTAACTTTTCGCTGCCAAGCTTGTATCCTATATATTTATTAGCATCTTTAAGACTTCTGAAATATAGCATACCACTGACGAAATTCATTATTTTTGTAATAACTGAATCCTCGTCTTGAATTGTATTATTAAATATGTATTTAACAACTGATAACTGTTTTTGAAGACCCTGTGTCCTTAAATTCTCTGCCCCGGGTATTTTTATGAAATTATCTTTTTCATCAAGAAAATTATGAAGAAGCATTTGCTTTCCGTTTATCGCTATAGCTTCAAGTAACATTGTTGTTAAATTAGCTTTGCAATATGTATACGTAACTTCATCTTTATCAAACTGAAATACATATGTAAATGTTGCAAATTTTTTTTCATTTCCCACATAAGTGTATAAGTGTTGAGGAACATTATCTTTTTCTGCATCAAGCAAGTGGGCGGTTATATCAACGGCAGCAGTACATAAGCTTGATTTTCCTGAACCATTTTTACCAAAAACAACAGATTTTTTTGCAATTTTGTTTTCTACTAAATTTTTGCGAAATCCATAATCACGAGTGTCTGACAAGTCCCACAAAAGAACCCCTTTAAATCCTCGATAATTTTCAACTTGAAACTTTTTAAGCATGTCCAAAACCCCTTTCTTGGATTATTATACCAAAACAAATAAACTTTGTCAATAGTTTGCTGCAAAAAAAATACAGAGAACCGAGAATTAACCGAAGATTATGTCGAAATCTGCGCCTTGTCTGTAGTTTTTATACGAAATAAACTGCGATTTTATATATAAAAGTCAAAAACGCCTATTGATTATTTACAATAAGCATTTTTAATCATTATTTAATTTTATCTGCCTCTTAGAGCATATTCTAAAATAAATATCCCATACCCACGAGTCGGGTCATTGACAAATACATGGGTTACAGTTCCAACTAGTTTCCTATTTTGAATAATCGGTGACCCAGACACCACTGTTGTCAATAGCGGCCAACATTTTTATACATTGTAATTACAGGGCTTTTTAAAATACCTGTAGGCTTTAAGTTATATTCATAACTCCACGAATTATCAGTTGAATACCAATATCCCTGTCCGCAGTAGATGCTTATTCCGCAATTGTGAAGAGCTCCGAACGTATTATGTCTGTTTCCAAACAAAACAAATTCCAGTGTGTGCTCTCCCGGTTGTACATTTTCAATATGTAATTCATACGGAGCAAACACTATTTTGCCTGCATCCTTTCCGTCAATGAGCACTTTTGTGAGAGCCCCTTTATATTTTGCAATATTTATACATAAATCACACTTTTCAGGAACAGTTATTTTTTTTATATAAGAAATGTTTCCACCATAGAAAGGCATACCAAGACTTACGATATCACCAAAGCCGATTGTGTTATTGGGTTTGGTCAGTGTTTTTTCACATCCTGACAAAATTACATCAAAGTCACCTGTCAGATAACATGCCTCAAGACTTTCTTCTTTTGCAAAAGGAATTTTTGCAAGTATTACATTTTCGCCCTTTAAAAGTGTGGGTAGAGTAAATTTCTTAATTGATTTATCAACAAAATATCCATCCTGTTTAAGCTTTACATTTTTGCCGTTTAAGGTAAGTTCTGATAGTTCTTCGGCACAAAAGCAGACACCATCCATTTTTTCAAGGCATTTGAATGTAAAGCGCAGAACAACAAAGTGCTTTGTTTCTTCCTTTTCCATAGCCCACGGCTGCATATCCTGCCCCGATGCCTGAGGCCACGAGAACTTCTCGCGAAGATTCTTGTCAATCCTGAGTATTTCTTCTGTCGGCTTAAAGCCACTGCCGTCAAGAGAGTGTTCTGCAAGGTCAAGAAGGCAGACATTATCCTCGTGGCGTCTGTATGATACATTATTCTTAAAATCAATTTTTTGTATCTGCTTAGACTGTAGCTTTTCGCACTTATCTGAGCATTCCTTGCACGGAACAAGCTTTAAAAGAAGGCTGTCATTTTCATAAAAATCAAATTTCACTGTGGTATATCCATCATTTGAAGTAAAATCAACCTTTTCCTCGATACCCTTCATGGTATTAAGAACAGTTGCTAAATATTCGCCCTTTATCTTAATTTCTGTACTTGTCGGCGGCTCTGTTGCATAGTTCCAGATTAAATTATGAAAGGGCTTTGCATGTGCTATAAACAGATAATCCGCATCTGTATCATATCTTAACTGATAGATAAATGAGTCGGGGTTTTTACCCTCTGCATCCTTTATTTCTATTGCACGTTCTTCTTGGAGTGCATTTGCTATTGAAAATCTTTCAAAAGGTATTTTTTTACATTTTTTGCAAAGTGCGTTAACGGCATCGTTTTCAACAGCATCAATATATTTCGGCACATCACCTGCAAATATAACACGTCCGCCCTGCTTTACAAATTCTTCGAGCATCTTTACCGTTGTGCTTCTTAAAGTTTCACAAGAAGGAACAAGAATGGTCGAATACGACATTTTTCCGACATTGAATTTACCTTCGCTTACACTTCCTATCTGAGGCAATGATGACTCGCATACAAAGTCAAAGTCTATCGTTTCAAACAACAGCCAGCTGACTATATTATCAAACCTCAAATCCATATTATTGCGCAAGGAGGATGTTGCACTTTCAGGACCGTAGTGTAGCCAGTAGCTTTCAATGGGATGTATTACGCCTACATCTACACGGGGTTTCCCGCGTGTCAAAACGGTATTGAGTCTTGCAAAATGATTTTCAATATAGGTGTACTCCTGATACCACGGTGACTGATAATTGATTGATGCAGGATAGTCGCGCTTAGCAGAACCCTTCATTGATACCCACGCAAGATGAGGAACTCTCATTGTAATTCCCATTGCTGCCTGCCAGTCACCTTGGAATTTATGTCCGCGGAAGTCAAAATCCCAGTTTGTCACACCGTAGCACTCAGACATACCGCCCTCTCTGCCATACTGGCGAACGGCAGACTGAACCTGCTTTACGGTACTGTACTCTTTATTATTGAAAAGCATATCAACACCGGGCAGTTGATAAGAACGGTAGCTACGCATGGCTTCACCCGAAAACCTGGCCTGACTGCCAAGGGTGTATTCTCCGTAAAGATGGCCTGTGAGGTATATATTATTCTTTTCGCACCAGTCACCTATTGTATCGGCATAGCTTTGCACAAATCTTTCACATATATGGTCATTGAAATTATAGCGCACAACGGACACCTTTTTATCGGCCCTTTCCCAGAAAAGCTCGGGGAGTTTTTCTTTTATACCGTACCCGAAGGCATTATAAAAGCTTTCTTCGACATCGAGTGTCCAGGGAAGATACGCATCATTCTTACTGTCGGGTGCAGACAAATTGCAGTAATAACTGAAGTGAGGCTCATCCGTAAAAATAGTTTTAACCGTCTTGCCGAACTCATCCCCGACTACCTCTTTATATCTTTCATGGGTAATCTCAACAAACTTTTCCATTGCTTTCTTATTAAGTGTATCTACATAAGTCCCGCCGTTATACCATCCGGGAGATTTATTAAAGGAGCTGTACACCTCACTGTAAGCATACCGCACAATGCCTTTTGCCTCATTTTCATTTTCAATCAAGCGGTACTCTTTAAGTTCTCCACAATCATTTAATACAATATCATACATTCCAACAAGATATGTTTTTCCGTCTTTTATTGCCTCGTCTTTCGCCATACAGTCCCTTTTGTTAAGTGTAAACACAAGACGTCTTTGGCGAAATTCGGGGTAGTTTTTTGTAACATATCCGCCTGCCGCACCCGAGGGCCAACGGTCCTCATCGTAAAGATATGCATACATTTCTTCGCTTTTTGCTTTTTCTGTACACACCTTTATAAACTTCATAAAATCGTCACTTAAATACTCTGTTGCCATACCGCTTCTGGCATGCATATAAAAACCGCCAAACCCCATCAGCTTTAGCTGTTCTATCTGCCACAGAAGTTCCTTTTCATCCAATTCACAGTTCCACGCCCAAAAGGGTGCTGCGCGGTAAGCCGATGAAGGATTTTTGAACAAAGTCATATCAAGGGTGTCCTTATTATTATTTTTATAAAGCATAATATCCCTCCAAAAATAATTCTTGCTTAATTTTAACATCTATAATATAATAAATATACGGGTTAAATTATGATTTTATAGGGGTGAATTTACTATGGATTACAGAAGTAATTTAAAAGAAAAGAAATTCTCCATATTTATGTGCCGTCCCACAAGCACAGAGGAGCATTCCCACAACTTTCTTGAACTTGCCTATGTTGTCAAAGGAAAAGCAACACACATCTGGGACAAAAACAGAACGCAAATATACGAGGGTTGCTATTTTGTAATCGACTATCCGTCAAAACATTCATATGTTTCAAAATCACCTGATTTTGAACTTATAAACTGTCTTTTTCTACCTGAGCTTATTGATCCCGCTTTAGCAAACTGCCATTCCTTTACATCTTTAATCGGCAGTTATCAGATTCATTTTAACAATGAGTTCTTTGCTGCTAATCCGAGTGCAAACATTTACAGGGATGACGACAAAAAAGTACAAAGCATTTTACTTGCAATGCTGCAGGAATTTACTGACGAAAATACAGGATACTTACAGATAATACGTTCAAAAATCATTGAGCTTCTTGTTATCACAATGCGTAAAATTTATTTGGATCCGGCTCCCTTAAACAACGACAAGCTGATTAAAGAAATATTAAGGTACATTAATTCCGAATATATGAGCGACATTACACTTTCAGATATTTGCATAAAATTCGGTTACTCTTTTACATATCTCAGCGCAAAATTCAAAAAAGAGACGGGTATTAATTTTACGCAATACCTGCAAAAAACACGTATTGAACAAAGTATGCGGCTTTTGGTACACACTAACAAGTCAATAATCGAAATTGCAAATGACGTAGGCTACTGTGATATTAAATCCTTCTATGCAGCTTTCAAGAGAATTGCAAACACAACACCTGCAAAATTCAGGAAAAATCATTTTAGCAATATATAAATTTACCCGTCTGTTTTCAAAGCAGACGGGCGTTTTTATTATTTAATTTTCTCTGCCTCCGAGAGCATATTCTCAATGAATATGCCATACCCCCTCGTTGGATCATTCACAAAAACGTGTGTTACTGCACCAACTAGTTTCCCGTTCTGGATAATCGGTGAGCCGCTCATTCCTTGCACAATTCCGCCGGTTTTTTCTATTAATTCTTCATCGGTTATTTTTATAACCATTCCCTTGTTGTCAACTCTTGCACTTTTTGAAAGTTTTACGATTTCTGCGCTATATTCCTTTACTCCCTTGCCATCAACATCGGCAAGAATACTTGCTTGTCCTTCCTTTATCTGAAATCTGGTTGCTGCCTCAAGTGCCTCTGAAAACTCTATTTCAGAGTAATTATCAAGCGTTCCATAGACTCCAAGCTCGCTATTGGTTTGTATTTCTCCCAGATTTGTTCCCGAAAAGCTTCCTACAAGTTCTCCAGGCTCTCCTGATGTTCCCTTTGTGACAGAGGCAACATCGCAAGTAATTATGCTTCCCTTTCTTACTGTCATAATCTCGCCTGTGTCAGAGTCGCATATTGCATGTCCTAATGCAGCAAAGCTTGATGTTGTGGGGTCATAAAATGTGAGAGTCCCTATGCCTGCGGTGCTATCACGCACCCAGATTCCTACCTTTATTGAGTTGTCCTCTTTTGCAAAACCCGGATTAACCATAACCTCTATTTCTTGCTCTTGACGTTGTATTGTCATGCTGACAGGATATTGTGCCTCTTTTACTATTTTGCTAAAATCCTCCGAGGTTTTTACCTCGACTCCATTTACTTTAATTATTCTATCGCCCTCTTTAATTCCTGCTTCCTTTGCAGGTGCATGCGCTTTTCCATCATTTCCCACAAAATCTGAAACTCCCACCACAAGCAAGCCTTTGGTGTAAAGCTTAATTCCTATGGTATCTCCTGATGGTACTATATATTTTTTGGGACTGACAGTGACCGAAATTGTTTTTATTGGTATTTTGTTAAAAAGTCTTACTGATAAATCATAATTGCCGCATGATTGCGTATTTAATTGAAGATTATTTTCTTTCTCCTCTACAAATCCATTATTATTTGCCAATACCGATTTTACATTTTCATTTTCCTTAATCTGGCAAGCAGCATTTAAGTTTAATGAATATTCGGAATTTTGTGAAACTATTATTTTTGATGGAATTGAACAATATATGTTTAATATTAACGCACTTGGTAATAATAAAAATAAAAAAAAGACAAATTTATTTTTTTTAAAATTCATAAGCAATCCCTCCCTGACTTCTCCGATATATCAGATTAATAACCTTGCCTTCTGCTTATAAGTTAACCCTGCTTAGAAGTTCTTATACTGCAAAACATAAGCTAAAAATGGATTAGTTTTGAATTTTTAAATAAATTTTTCTCAATAATTAATTATGCCCTTGAAAAAATTTTTAAAAAATAGTATAATGAAATCATTAAAATTATAAGGAATGAAAAATATGAGTTTAAATTCAAGACAAACAATAAAATGTCCACGCTGCGGCGAAATGCATGAAATATATGTGTGGAATCTTATTACCGTTTCGGACAGCCCCGATTTAAAAAAAGACCTTTTGGCAGGAAAGGTAAATGTTTTAAGATGTAATATATGTGAGCAGGTTGCTCTTTTGCCTGAGCCTCTTCTTTATCATGATGAAGAAAAAAAGCTTCTTATTTCTTTTACTCCTTGTACTGACGAAAAAACCAAGGAGCAGCTTTTTGTAGAATTGAAAGAAAATTCTTCAAAAAGCAATGAAATGAAAAATTATGAGGGCTACAATTTGAGATTTGTGACCGACTTTAATCACTTACTAGAAACCATTCTTGTTTTTGATAACAACTTGCATGACAAGGTGACCGAGCTTATAAAATTACTTATTCTTTCGCAGGAGCCTGAAAAATCTGAGCATCGTACTGCAGTTTTTGGAAAAATAGAAAATGATGAGCTTGAATTTTTTGTAAGGGACTCTTCCGATGGAATGTTCTACACTTCACGAGTTCCAAAATCTACATACGACACACTTTACAAAGAGCTTGCTTTAAGTGGCGTAAAATACAAAAGCTTTAACTGGGAAGAAATAACTCCCGATTATGCAGCAAAGCTTTTACGAGGAATAAACAATGATTTTTAAAAAATTATAAATTTTAAAAAAGCACTTCGGGGTTGTCGCATCAATGCAACAACCCCGAAGTGTTAATTTTACTTCCCTGATAGGTATTTCTTCTTACCATTTCCTTGTCTATTTCATTTAAAACAACAAATTTTTTAAGGCTCCACAAAGGACCTATCAAATCCTCACGCCCGCCATCACCAGTTAATCTTTGAATAATAGTTGTTTTGGGCAAAACCTCTAATTGATTTATTATTATATCAACATATTCATCTCTCTCAAGAAGTCTTATTTTTCCATCTTCATACATTTTTTCTATAGGTGTTCCTCTTAATATATGCAAAAGATGAATTTTTACACAATGAGGATTAAGTGCTCCCACCTGCCTTGCGCTTTCTATCATCATTTCCTTATCCTCACCAGGGAGACCATCTATAAGATGCACACAAGTTAAAATGTTTCTTTTTCTTAATTTTTCATATCCTTCTAAAAATTCTTTATAGGTATGACATCGGTTAATTATCTCCCCAGTTTTATCAAAAACGCTCTGAAGTCCCAATTCTACTATCAGATATGTTCTTTTATTAATGTCTTCAAGATAATCAATCACCTCGTCAGAAATGGCATCTGCTCTCGTTGCAACGCTTAGGCCCACAACATCTTTTTGTGCCAAAATCGGCTCAAATTTTGCCTTTAGTTGCTCTATTGGCGCATAGGTGTTGGTATGTGCCTGAAAATAGCCTATATATTTTGCATCTCTCCATTTTTGGTGAAGTTCTGATTTAACTTTCTCAAATTGAGTCACAACCTCCTCAAGAGGATTGCCTGCAAAATCGCCACTGCCCGAATCTGAGCAATATATACACCCTCCAAAGCCTTTTGTTCCATCTATGTTAGGGCAGGTAAAGCCTGCATTGAGAGAAACTTTAAAAACTTTTTTTCCAAATTTCTGCCTTAAATGATAGTTCCATGTGTGGTATCTTTTGTTATCTTGAGAAAATTCAAACAAATTGGTCAATGCAATCAAATCCCTTCTTTCAATATTATACATCAAAAAAAACCTGTTGACAACACTAAATAATTACGATATAATTTTGTTGATGATATTTTATCAAAAGGAGCGAAATATTTTGAAGAAAATTTATAAATTTTTAGCATTCGATTTTGGTGCATCAAGCGGCAGAGCAATGCTTGCAAAATTTGATGGCGAAAAAATCACTTTAGAGGAAAAGCATCGTTTTTCAAATGACCCTGTAATCGTCAATGGCGATATGCATTGGGATGTTTTAAGACTTTTCCATGAAATTAAGCAGGGAATTTTAAAGTGCGCAAATTCAGGTGACCGAGATATAGACTGCATCGGCATTGACACATGGGGTGTGGATTATGGCTTGTTAGACAAAAATGATAAGCTTTTGGGAAATCCCTATCACTATCGTGACACACGTACTGACGGAATGTTTGAAAAAGCTTTTGAGGTTGTTCCTAAGCAGGAAATTTTTAATATGACAGGTATTGCTTTTAATTGGTTTAATACAATTTATCAGCTCCTTTCTGAAAAGCTTTCTGACAGCACTGCCCTAAAAGAAGCAAAAACTCTTTTGTTTATGCCTGACCTTTTCAATTTCTTCCTCACTGGCGAAAAAAAGACAGAATACACAATAGCTTCAACCTCTCAGATGTTTGATTCTGAAAATCATGTATGGGCAACTGATTTGCTCCAAAAACTTGGAATTCGTACCGATATTTTTACTGATGTTATATACCCGGGCGAGCAGGTGGGTGTTTTAAAACCTGATCTTGCGAAAGAATTGGGGGTTGCTCAAATCCCTGTCATTGCAGTAGCATCTCACGACACAGGCTCGGCAGTAGCATCTGTCCCTGTGACCGATACAAAAGACTTTATTTACATATCAAGCGGAACATGGAGCCTTATGGGTGTAGAGCTTGAAAGCCCAATCATTTCAGAAGAGGCAATGGCTTGTAACTTCACAAACGAGGGTGGAGTAAACAAAACCATTCGTTTCTTGAAAAATATTATGGGACTTTGGCTCATTCAGGAATCCCGCAGGCAATGGGACAGAGAGGGCACACTTTTAAGCTTTGACGAGCTTGAAAATCAGGCACGCGAAGCAAAGCCCTTTGAAAGCTTTATTGACCCTGATTATGAGGCTTTTCAAACTCCTGGAAACATGCCTGAAAAAATTCGCGAGTATTGCCGCAAAACCAATCAACCTATTCCCCAAACAAATGGCGAGGTTATCAGATGCATTGCGCAAAGTCTTGCTTTCCGCTACAGAAACACCATTGAAAATATGGAGGCTGTTACAGGCCACAAATATTCAGTTATCAACATTGTGGGTGGCGGCATTAAGGACAAAATGATTTGCAGCTTTACTGCAAATGCTACCAAGCGTGTGGTAGAAGCAGGGCCTGTTGAGGCAACCAGCATAGGAAATGTTTTGGTTCAGGCAATGGCATCAGGTGCTATAAAAGACCTTGATGAGGCAAGAAAAATTGTTAAAAATTCCTTTGATATAACACGCTATGAACCGCAGGATAATGATGTATGGGATGCTGCTTACAAAAAATGGTGTGAAATTGTTTTAAAATAACATATTCTAAAGAGGGTTTTCATATAATCAATATGAAAACTCTTTTTTTATGAAAGGAATGAAAAAATATGGAGCTAATAAAAAAGACTGCAAGCATTGGTGAGCTTTTATTCTCGGGCAGCTTTGAAACAATTGCCGACGGAGATTTGATTGTTCCCGATGTCAAGCCTGATATTTTAAAAATTTTACAAGTGAATGCTTCGGCTTTTATTTCATCAAAGGAAATTTCCGAAGGACATCTTACCATTTCAGGGCGTGTTGATATGACAGTGCTATATATTTGTGAGGGCGAAGACTCCTGCCTTCAAAGTATGCACACTTCATTTGACTTTATACATAAGACAGAAAAACAAGCTTTTGACGATAGTTGCTATGCAATTGTGGGCGCCGATGTGTCGCATGTGGATTTTCATGTGATAAATTCCCGAAAAATCAGTCTTAAAGCTATTATTGCAATTGATTGCGAGGTTATGTCTTCCAAAGAGTTCTCTCTTCTTTCAGAAACAGACGAGAAAAATATGCAGATTTGTACCGATGCAACGAATATATCGACCATCTGCCAAATGAAGGATTTTGAATTTTTGATAAAGGAACAGCTTGAAATCCCTAACGGAAAATCATCAATAAATGAAATTTTAAATATTGATTATAAGCTGTGTGACAAAGAAATTAAAGTGATTACAGAAAAAATTGTTGTTAAAGGAAGCTTATCAGTTTGTGTTTTATACTCGGATATTGAAAAAAATATAGATTATGCAGAAGCTGAGTTTCCTTTCACTGAGGTTTTTGAGTCTAATGACACCGATGAAAATTGCGATTGTGATATTGACCTGAGAATTTGCGATTTTTCCTTTGATACAAGCGAAGATGCTGACGGTGATTTGCGCATAATAGACTTAAAAGCAGTTGTATGTGCCCAAACCAAAACAACTAAAACCCAAGAGTTTGAATTTATAACCGATTGCTATTGTCCCGGATGGCAAACTATCACTGCTTGTTCAGAAAATAGCTATAATGAAATTGTTTTTTCTCCATCTTGCAAAAATACTCTAAGAGAAAATGTAGTGATTGACAAAAATCTTCCTCAAATAAATCGTGTATATAATGTGATTACAAGAAGTTTTATTACAAACTCCTACACCGAGGAAAACAAGCTTTCAGTCGAGGGTAAAATCAGTGCTTATATACTTTATCTTACTGATTCTCCCCAGTCTCCCCTTTACAGTCTTAAAAAGGATATTCCTTTTTCATATCTTTTAGAAAGTCCCGGCACAAAAGCAGGTATGGACTCGGGCATAAATCTTGAAATTGAGCATACAAGCTTTCATTTAAATGCCTCAAATGAAGTAGAACTAAGATTTATACTAAGTATAAAAGCAAATATTTTTGCTCCACGCACCTTAAATCTTATAAATGATATTAAACTTTGTGAAATTCCTAAATCAGATAAAAAAGGCATTGTCATTTATTTTGTTCAGCCTGGTGACACCCTTTGGAAAATCGCAAAAAATTATTGCGTTTCGGTTCAGGACATTATAAATTTTAATGATATTTCTGACAAAAACAAAATTTCTATAGGCGAAAGATTGCTAATCCCTGCCTCGTGCAGCTGTGTTTAGAAAGGGTAATAACTCTTTATAAAATATATCATTTTAAAAAATTATTTTCTTTATATTTAAAAAGTATGCAGTTTTTTGAAAAACTGCATACTTTTAATTTTTATCTGTCCTCTCTGAAATATGACAATCCCAATGCTGCTGGAGGTTGGTCTTCTTTTTTGTTTCTAAGACTCACCGCTACAAGAACAATTATTGTAACAACATAAGGTAGCATCTGAACAAGGTCCATTGCATAGTTTGGTATTACTATATTTAATATATTAGGCAAAAATCTATATAGCCAATACAACGTTCCAAACACATATGCTCCCCATATTCCATTTAAGGGTTTCCAGGTTGTGAATATTACAAGTGCAACTGCAAGCCAGCCAAGATTTTGAATATTATCGGCAGTTGCCCAGATACCTTTACTATAATCCATTACATAGTAAAGTCCGCCAAGACCTGATATCCCTGCACCTATGCAGGTTGCAAGATATTTGTATTTTGTGACGCTTATTCCTGCCGCATCTGCAGTTGCAGGATTTTCTCCCACAGCACGCAAATTTAAGCCTTTTCTTGATTTATAAAGAAATAAATGCATTAAAACCGCAATAATTATTGCAAGATAAACCAAAAATCCATATGAGAAAAAGATTTTCCCCACCACTCCAAGTTGCGAGAGAAATGGAATTTGTTTACTTATTGCGGCATTTGACATGGGTGCTGCCGAATAGCTTGAGCCATTTAAAATGAAAAGTCCAAAAAAGTTTGCTATACCCATTCCAAATGTAGTAAGTGCAAGTCCCGTAACATTTTGATTGGCACGCAGCGTTATAGTGATAAAGCTGAAAATCAAACCCCCCAGCATTGATGCAACAAATGCACAAATAAGCGGAATTAACACGCAAAGTAATGCATTGGGATTTTGAACACAATTTTCATAATAATAGGCACTTGCAAAACCTGCAAATCCGCCAATATACATTATTCCGGGGACTCCAAGATTTAAATTCCCTGATTTTTCTGTCAAGATTTCTCCCAGGGAGCCATACATTATAATTGTTCCGAATGCTATTGCGCTCGTTATCCATGCTATTATATTATCCATTGTTGTCAGAACCTCCTTTACGTAATATCAGCTTATAGTTGATAAAGAATTCGCAACCAAGTATAAAGAAAAGTATTATTCCTGACACAATGTCAGAGGCATAATCATTCATGGCAGTAAAGGATGATGCAATCTGGCTTGCTCCTCGCTCTAAAAATATCAACAAAAATGATATAAAAAGCATATAAAAGGTGTTGAATTTTGCCAGCCATGCAACAATAATTGCAGTAAATCCTCTTCCTCCTGCAGTCATAGTTGATATTGTCTGGTCTTTTCCTGCAACAATCAAAAATCCGCTTATTCCACAGATTGCTCCTGAAATTGCCATGGTTCTTAAAATTACCTTTTTGACATTTATTCCTGCATAACGAGCTGTGTTTGTTGATTCTCCCACCACCGAAATTTCATATCCGTGCTTACTATGTTTAAGATAAACAAACATAAGAATCATCAAGGTAAGTATAACAATTATATTTATTGTATATCTTTGTCCAAAAACTGTCGGAAACCAACCTATCTGAGAATCCATATTAAGCTTGCCCAAAGCAGAAGCTTGACCTCTCCATATATTGGTGCAACAAGCAACAACCTGGATTGCGACATAGTTCATCATAAGGGTAAAAAGTGTTTCGTTTGTGTTCCAGCGTGACTTAAAATACGCAGGTATAAGACCCCAGATTCCTCCTGCTATTATGCTTGTAACAATCATAGCAACAAAAAGCAATGGTGTTGGCAAAGTTTTTCCAAGATAGAGCATACAACAAGCCGTAGCAAGAGCTCCCATAAGAATTTGTCCCTCTGCACCTATGTTCCAGAACTTCATTTTAAAAGCAGGCGCAAGAGCAATTCCGATACAAAGAAGCATTGTTGTATCACGTGCTGACCACACAAATCTCAATTTGTTTCCAAAAGTTCCTAAAAACATTTCTTTATAAACATCTAAAGGGTTGAGTCCTGTAACGCAAAATATAAATATTGCATCAGCTATAAGGGCTAGCACTATGGCAGCCGCACGAATTAATATACCTCTTTTAAAGGAAACATTGGTGCGTTTTACCAGTCTTATAAGCGGCTCATTGTGTTGTGAAACCGTTTTATTTTTCATTTGATTCCCCTCCATCTTTAAGCTTTGTCATAAGAAGTCCCAATTCCTCCTTGGTTGATTTTCGTGCATCAACCACGCCGCTCACTTTACCGCCACAAAGAACAAGAATTCTGTCACATAAGGCAAGCAACACATCGAGGTCCTCTCCTACATAAATTACCGAAACACCTTTTTTCTTTTGCTCGTTCAAAAGATTATATATAGTATAAGATGTGTTTATATCAAGCCCTCGAACAGCGTAGGCAGTCATTAAAACTGTAGGCTCTGCAGCGATTTCTCTTCCCACCAAAACCTTTTGAACATTTCCTCCCGAAAGACGTCTTACCGGAGTATTAATGCCGGGAGTTACAACCTCAAATTTTTCCATTATTTCTTCTGCAAGCTGGGCAGGCTCATTTCTCTCAACAAAGAAATTTTTTCCATTATTGTAGTTTTTAAGCATCATATTTCCTGTCATTCCCATTGAGCCTACAAGTCCCATTCCGAGTCTGTCCTCAGGCACAAAAGAAAGCGACACGCCATATTCTCTTATCTGTTTTGGGGTTTTTCCCAAAAGTTGTTTTGTGTTATTTTCTTCAGGAGGATAATACTCTATGCTGCTGCCCTCATCTGCTAATTGCAAACCAGCTACTGCTTCTAAGAGTTCTTTTTGACCGCATCCCGAAATTCCTGCAATGCCAAGAATTTCTCCGCTATATGCTTCAAAGGATACATTATCTAAAACTGCTATACCATCAGAATTCCTACAGGTAAGATTTTCCACCTTAAGCCTGAGTTTCATATCGGCAGGTTCAAATCTCTCTATGTTAAGAACAACCTTCTGACCCACCATCATCTCAGTCAAGGACTGCTCGGTAGCAAGGTTTGTTTCAACAGTGTCTATATATTCGCCCTTTCTCAAAATTGCAACCCTATCAGAGATTGCAAGAACCTCATGAAGTTTATGAGTAATAATAACAATAGATTTTCCATCGTTACGCATATTTTTTAAAACCTCAAAAAGCTTTTGGGTTTCCTGCGGAGTCAACACCGCAGTAGGCTCGTCGAGAATGAGAATATCCGCTCCTCTGTAAAGCACCTTAATTATTTCCAGCGTTTGCTTTTCAGAAACTGACATGGTATATACCTTTTTTGAAGGGTCGAGCACAAATCCATATTTATCGCATATCATTTTTATTTTTTCGCTTACTGATTTTAAGCTGAGTTTTCCCTCTTCTTTTAATCCAAGAGCAACATTTTCTGCCGCTGTGAACACGTCAATCAATTTAAAATGCTGATGCACCATGCCTATTCCAAGGTCATAGGCATCACGAGGAGAACGTATAAGTACTTCTTTGCCATTTACAATAATCTCTCCCGCATCAGGAAAATAAATGCCTGAGAGCATATTCATCAGCGTAGTTTTTCCACTTCCATTTTCCCCTAAAAGAGATAATATTTCTCCTTTTCGGATGTCCATGCTTACATCTCGGTTTGCAAAAACGCTTCCAAATGTTTTTGTAATGTTTTTTAGGCGGATTGCATATTCCATACCCGAATAAACTCCTTCTTTGTTTTTCTTTAATTTTCAAAGGGGAAGCTCACAAGATAAGCCTCCCCCTTTTTTTTAATTATAAAATTATATATTATTTTTCTGTGATACCATCAATTCTCAATGCAAAGTAGGGAGCTGCTCTGAAGCTTGATTCCGCAAATGCACCATCCTTGATTGCTTCTACAACTTCGCCCTGATATACAACTGTAGGCGGATTTGTTGTGAAATCACAATATGAAAGATCTACTGTAGCTGTTGTAACCTTTTCGCCGTTTACAGTAAATTTCTCTGTGTCAAAAATCTTCAATGAGCCATCTTTAATCTTGGCAATTACGTCATTGATATATTCTTCTGTTCCCTCTGCGCATGAAGGTCCTAAAGGTGTGATTGTAACTGCATCTTGTGAATAACCCTCTGCCCAATCAGCTGCAATTTCCTCACCATTCATAGCAGCGCTGATTGCATACTTATAATATACCTTCCATCTGTTTGTAGCTGATGTCAAAGCAGCAGTAGGAGCAGTTTCAAGCATGTCTATGTTATATCCTATAGAATATGCAATCTTTCCTGCTTTATTCTGAGCCTCAACCTCTGCAGGTGCGCCTGTTGAGTCAGCGTGTTGTCCAATGATTACGCAGCCATTTGAAACCAACGCCTTTGCAGCCTGACCTTCTTTATCAATATCAAACCACGAGTTGGTGTAATTTACTTCCATTACAACATTGGGAACAACCGATTTTACACCAAGATAGAAAGCTGTGTAACCCGAAACAACCTCTGAATAGTTGTATGCACCAACATAACCAATCTTGATGTTTCCGTCAGCATCAAAATGCTCAGGATTCTTTGCCTTATCCAAAACGCCTGTTTCCACCAATTCCTTCAACTTCAAGCCTGCAACAACACCTGATACATAACGAGCTTCATAAACATCAGTAAATGCATTCTTGATATTATCCATGCCACAGATTGTAGCAAAATCGCCTGTCATTGCAACAAATGTAACATCAGGAAATTCTGCAGCTGCCTGAGCTATATGAGTCTGATGACCATAGCTGTTTGAGAAAATTAAATTACATCCGCTTCCAACCAAGTCAGCGGCAGCTTCATAGCATGAAGAATCCTCAGGAACCTTATACTTCCAGATAATCTGCTCATCTGCTATTTTTAACTCCTCAACTGCAGCCTTGATACCATCAATGTGTGACTTTGTGTAACCCTCTGCATCATCACCGAGAAGAATGACACCGATTTTAAGGTCCTGTGTTCCCTCTCCTGTTGTTTCTGTCTTTTCGCCGCATGAAGAAAGGCTTAATGCAGCACAAGCCGAAACTGTTAATGCAAGAATAATAGATGCGATTTTTTTGAACATATTACTGTCCCTCCTAAAAATAATTTTATATTCAAAGGATACCTTCCCTTTAAATACTTTTTTCAATAAAAACTGAATAATTCAGATGCCACTATTTTAGCTAAATTTTGAACTTTGTTCAAAGCTAAATTATTCCGCTTCGCTCCATAGCTAAATTGTTTTTCAAAACAGCTAAATTAAATTCGCCATTAAGCGTGCAAAGCACATTTGGCTCGCTGTAAGGCGAATTTAGCTGAATTCATCTTCGATGAATTCATTATATAATAAACCTCGATATTTTTCAACTGTTTTTTCTATAAAATTACAATTTTTTAATGTTTTTCATTAGAAAATATTAAAAGTTTCAAAAACACAATTATTAATTTCTGAAGCAAATTCCTTCTTCTGGTCTCATGCTATCAATTATTGCAAGGGATTCTATTCTTACGCCCTTGCTCCTTAACAAATCTCCACCGCGTTGAAATCCCTTTTCTATTACAATTCCCGCTCCTACAAATTCTGCCCCTGACTCTTTTATAATTTCAGACAAGCCAATAAGGGCACATCCGTTTGCAAGAAAATCGTCAATAACAAGAACCTTGTCATCCTTATTCAAAAAATCCTTCGAAACAATTATTTCATACTCTCTGCCATGAGTAAAGGATTTTACATTGCTTTTATAAACCTCTCCTGCAATATTTTTTGTCTTTGCTTTTTTTGCAAAAACTACAGGAACATTAAAAAATTCCGCTGCAATACAAGCTATTCCTATGCCTGATGATTCTATTGTAAGAATTTTAGTTATTTCGCTATCCTCATAAAGTCTTTTAAATTCCTTGCCTATTTCACGAAAAAGAGATATATCCATCTGATGATTTAAAAAGCTGTCAACCTTAAGGACATCACCATCTCGAACAACTCCATCTTTTTTTATTCTTTCTTTTAATAACTCCATACCTTCATAGCCTTTCGTAAAATATTATACTATTATAATATTACAAAATCCCCCATATTTCAAGGGTATTTTAAAATTTTTTAATCTAAAAAAATATCGGTCTTTTCTTTGCCGATATTTTTTTATTCTTAATATTCGATTTTATTATTTTCAATTATTTTTTCATTTCTGAAAAAGGAATCGCTTATAGATATTGTTCCAAACTCTGAAAGCTTCTTCCCTTCTACTAAAAACTGCACATTTTGCACTGTTTTGAGTTCGGTAAGCGAATTTACAATTGAATAAATTGCAAGCCTCTCTTTTTTCTCGTCACCAGAATTTCTTCCTGCAAAGCTTGATGTGAAGTTTACAAAGCAGGTGCCATCGGTGGTTTGCGCAGAAATAATTGATGTGTCTGCAGAAAGGACTCCTTCATGATTTTCCTTTTCAGGTCCTTTTATAATTTCATTTACAATATATTGCTCAATCGGCTGGGTATCAGTTATTTTTATGCTTCTTACCTCTCTTGAAAGATTTCCCGACTCCTTGTTTGCAAAATACAAAGTAACAAGTCTGGTTTCAGCGCTATCCTTATCCTTTTCAATATTTATGTCCTCACCTGACAAAAATCCAAGAGGTTTTCTGTCCGGGCCTATAAGTTCTCTTCCTTCAACCGTCACCTTAACCTTCGATACCCCCGGAATCTGGCAAAGAGTTTTGGTAACCGCATATACTGCCAGAACATTTTTTGTGTTATCGTCCGACAAAAACTCTACCGAAAAATCTACAACAAGTCCATTGTAATCCTTTTCAGTCCGATTTAAGGTAGTATCTTTATCAAAAACACTTATATTTTTTGCATTTGAATTCCCCTTAATCATATTTTGTATTACAAGCTCTATGATATTTTTATCCTCTTCATACTTTACTACCTTTTTTTCTGCAACAATAGAGGATACATCACTATTGAAGAAATACATATTAAACTCAAGGGAAGTTTCTGTGTTGCCGGAATAAATTGACTTTATTCCAAAAAAAATCGCAATAATTACTGCTATAAGTATCGGCAACATAATTATTCTTTTTTTTCTCACACCAAATTCCATAGCCTTTCTGCCTGCAACCGCCAACAAATTTTTAAATAATTGTCTGCAGGCTGACAATTTATCCTATTAAATTTACATATAACAAAAAGTCTTTTTAAAAACTTTTATTATATTCTTTTATCCTAAAACACATTATGACTAAAATTATACACGATAAATATTACAAATGTGTTACAACTGCACAAAGTTTACAAATGCTACTAAAAACTGGTTTGTTTTTTTTAGTATTTTGTATAATCTCAACAAAAAAACCAATAGCTCTACCACTTTTTTCAAGGGTATTTCTATCGGTTTTTTGAAGAAAAAACTATATAAGCTTTATATATTCAATTACCTGCGGTTCTATAGGCTCGTCCGAAAAATTGGTTCTTGTGCATGCAATTTTGTCAACAACATCAAGTCCCTCGGTAATTTTTCCAAAGGCTGCATACTGACCATCAAGATGAGGCGAGGTTTTATGCATTATAAAGAATTGGCTTGATGCAGAATTGGGGAAAGCAGTTCTTGCCATAGACAAAACCCCCTCGGTATGCTTTAAATCATTTTTGACACCATTTGCTGAAAATTCGCCCTTTATTGATGCCGCCTCTTTATGAGATCCCTCCTCGGTGTATCCTCCGCCCTGAATCATAAAATCTTTTATTACACGATGGAAAATAAGTCCGTCAAAGAAATTTTCCTCTATAAGCTTTACAAAATTTTCTACTGTTATGGGTGCTATTTCGGGATAAAGCTCGCCTCTCATAACATCCCCATTTTTCATTTTTATCTCTATTTTCATTTTTTAACCTCTTATTCTTCTATTGTGATTGTTTTTATAATCTGAGGATTAACCGGCACATCGCTCATTCCCATTTCAGGAATAACTGTAGTTTCAACATTCGCAATCTCGTCTATAACCTCAAGTCCCTCTGTAACCCTTCCAAAAGCCGCATATTGTCCATCAAGCGAAGGATAATCTACATGCATAATGAAAAACTGCGAGGATGCGCTGTCGGGAATCTGAGTTCTTGCCATGGACAAAACTCCCCTTGTGTGTTTTAAATCATTTTTAACACCATTTGCCGAAAATTCGCCCTTTATTGTATCCTCTGTTTCCTTATGATTATACTCTTCATCAAAGCCTCCGCCCTGAATCATAAAACCTGGAATTACACGATGGAAAACAAGTCCGTCATAAAATTTTTCATTTGCAAGCTTAACAAAATTTTTTACCGAAAGGGGAGCTACATCAGGATAAAGTTCACCCTTCATAACTCTACCGTCTTCCATTTCAATAGTAAACGCTATTGTGTTTTCATAAAGGTTTTCTGAGGTTGCTGAAGTGTTTGTCTTTTCAGTCGGGGCAGGCGTCTGTGTTGCGGCAGGCTTTTTTTCCTCATTACAAGCTGTCATAGCAAGAACTGTCATCGCCAACACAAGTACCGTTGTAATTATTTTTTTCATATTTTGAGTTTTCCTTTCTTAAAAATGTATCTTTTTTATTCTTCAAAAGTTTGAATGTTTTCCTCTGTCTGCTCTGTTATATTTTCTCCCATGCCATCTTCTTCAAATTTTTCTGTCTTTGCCATGCTGACAAGGGATACTCCCTCTGCAAGTCGCATAATACGAACCCCCTGTGTTTGTCTTCCGAAGGTACTTATCTCATGTGCATGCATTCTTATAAGAACTCCGTCCGAGGTAATGAGCATAACATCATCCTCATCTGTAACAGTTGAAATTCCTGCAATTTTTCCTGTCTTTTCAGTTATTCGATAGGTAAATATTCCCTTACCGCCTCTTGTTTGAATTTTATATTCGTCGATAGGAGTCTTTTTGCCATAACCATTTTCAGTAACAACCAACAATTCTGCATCTTTTGGAGTAATGCACGCACCTATTACATAATCTCCCGCTCTGAGTCGAATTCCTCTCACACCACGGGTTGTTCTTCCCATAGGCCGGCAGTCTTTTTCATAAAAATGTATTGCCATTCCATCATGTGTTACTATAATAAGGTCTTGTTCGTTATCAGTAAGTTCAACCTTGATGAGAACATCATCTTCAACCAGTTCAATGGCACGAAGTCCGCTTGAACGAATTTTAGAATAATCCATCAGATCGGTCTTTTTAACTGTACCATTTTTAGTGATAAAGGTCAGATATTTGCCCTCTTCAAATTCAGGAATAGGAATTATTGCAGTAATTTTTTCATCACTTTCAAGGGGCAGAAGATTTACTATAGCAGTTCCCTTTGCCTGACGTCCTGCTTCAGGTATTTGATATCCCTTTAAGCGATAAACCACACCTCTTGTACTGAAGAACAAAAGGTTGTCATGGGTTGAGGTTGTGTAAATATGCTCCACAAAATCCTCTTCACGAGTGGTCATGCCTGAAATTCCACGACCGCCTCTGTGTTGAGATTTATAAGTATCTACTGGAACACGCTTGGTATATCCATTATGAGTCAAGGTAACAACAATTTGCTCTTCCTCTATTAAGTCTTCCTCGTCTAAGTCAATGCTTGTCATGCTAATTTCGGTTCTTCTTTCGTCGCCATACTTGTCACGAAGCTTTACAAGGTCTTCCTTAACTATTTTTAAAACAAGAGCTTCATCCGCCAAAATCCCCTTAAACTCTTCAATCTTTTTCATGGTTTCGGCATAATCTTCTTCAATTTTGCTTCTTTCAAGTCCCGAAAGTCTTCCCAAAGGCATCTGCACAATTGCAGTCGCCTGAACTTCAGATAACGAAAATCTTTCTGAAAGGGAAATTTTTGCATCAGGAATAGACTTTGACGCACGTATTAAATTTATAACTTCATCTATGTTGTCAATGGCTATTCTGTAGCCCTCAAGCAAATGTGCATGGTCTTCACATTCCTTTAAGTCGTGCTTTGTACGACGAGTTATAACATCCTTCTGATGGGCAATGTATTGGTCTATAACCTCTCTTAAATTAAGAATTTTGGGTTCATTATTCACAAGAGCAAGCATAATAACACCAAAGGTCTCCTGCATCTGAGTGAATTTGTAAAGGTTATTCAATACCACATGAGCATTTGCATCACGCTTTAAATTGATTATAAGGCGCATATTTTCGTCAGATTCATCACGTGCAGAGGTAATTCCGTCAATTTTTCCATCTCTGACCATTTCGTTTATATATTTATTAAGTCGTGATTTGTTGACCTGATAAGGAAGCTCGGTAACAATAATTCTGTTCTTTCCGTCCTCTTCCTCAATTTCTGCTCTGGCACGCACAATAATTCTGCCTCGACCTGTGTTGTATGCACTGCGGATTCCGCCCTTTCCCATGATTATTCCGCCTGTAGGGAAATCCGGACCCTTTATATATTCCATAAGCTCCTCTATGGTAATTTCAGGGTCATCAATAGCCGCAATTATACCATCTATTGTTTCGGTAAGATTGTGAGGAGGAATGTTGGTTGCCATTCCCACTGCTATTCCCGACGAGCCATTTACAAGCAGGTTTGGAAATCTTGAGGGAAGAACTGATGGCTCCATTCTTTTGTCATCATAGTTGGGAACAAAATCTACAGTTTCTTTTTTAATATCCGAAAGCATTTCTGCCGAAATTTTAGACATTTTTGCCTCGGTATATCTATATGCTGCAGGGGGGTCGCCATCTACAGAACCAAAGTTACCCTTTCCCAGAACCAATGGGTATCTCAATGAAAAGTCCTGCGCAAGTCTTACCATTGCATCATAAACCGATGCGTCACCATGGGGATGATAATGACCCAGCACCGAACCAACTGTGGTTGCAGATTTTCGAAAATCACTTTCATAAAACAAATTTGATTCATACATATCATACAATATACGTCTGTGAACAGGTTTTAGTCCGTCACGCACATCAGGCAGAGCACGACTTACAATAACGCTCATTGCATAATCTATATATGATTTTTTCATTTCGGAATTAAGTTCGACACCCACAATTTTCTGGTTTTCCAAAACCGTCATATCAAACCTTTTTTCCGTTGCTTTTTTCTTAGCCATCCGAGGAGTACCTCTCTTTCATAAAATCTAACAAATGCTTTAAAAATCCGCTTTTGGTCAAACTTTTTTTGTCATCCCACACGGCAATTTTTTTAATTTTAAAAATCAAATTACATACACTTAAATTATAACATAAAACAAGCAAAAAATCAAGAGTTTTGGCAAAAAACAACCCCCTTTTAAAAGCTTTGGCAAGCCTTTTTGTACCGCTTTGTTCCCTTTTTATAAAAATTATTTAAAAAGCTCTCTTTTTGCTTGATTTTTAACTTGCTTTATGATAAAATATTTATATTAATTTTTTATTATGGAGAATTGTATGGATTGGATAAAAGTTACTATTTATACATCATCTGAAGGCATTGAACCTTTAAGCGGTGTTTTATATCAGCTTGGCATAAACGGAATTGAAATTGAAGACGAGGCTGATTTTAAGGATTTTTTAGAAAACAACAAACAAAGCTGGGACTATGTTGACGACGATCTTATTCGCGAAAAAGAAAAAGAAACCTGTGTAAAGGTATATGTCAGCGATAATCTTTCGGGACATGAGATGCTTTCTGCAATAAAATCAGCTGTTGCAGAGTTCAAATCCCATGATATTGAAAATCTTTTCGGCCGCCTTGAAATTGATTTAGGAAACATTTGTGAAGAAGATTGGGCAAATAATTGGAAAAGGTATTTTCATCCCACCAAGGTTGGAGAAAAAATAATGATAAAGCCTGAATGGGAAGAGCTTTCAGAGCCTACCGACAGAATTGTCTTTAACATAAACCCAGGCATGAGCTTTGGGACAGGCTCTCACGAAACAACTCAGCTTTGTCTTGAAGAATTGGAAAAGGTTGTCTGTCTTGGCGATGATGTCTTGGATTTGGGTTGCGGCAGTGGAATTTTGTCAGTAATATCCATCATGCTCGGCGCACGCTCTGCCTTTGCATTGGATATTGACCCGAACGCTGTAGATATTGCAATAGAAAACGCAAAAAAGAACAATATTGATATGTCTTGCTTTACCGCAAAAGCAGGAAATATTCTTACTGACAAGGCTCTTTGCAATGAAATTGCCGAAAAAAAATATCCTGTGGTTGTTGCAAATATCGTTGCTGATGTCATAATCGGACTTCTGCCATTTGCCTTATCAGTTCTTTCATCAGGTGGCACTTTTATAACATCAGGCATTATCAGCGACAGAATTGAAGATGTAGAACAGGCTTTGATAAAAGAAGGCTTTACAAATTATAAAATAAATCGCCGTGGCGATTGGGCGTCAATAGTTTGCAAAAAGGATGATGCTTAAATGTCTAAATTTTTTAGTAATAAAATTTTTGAAAACAAAATAATTATTGACAGCGAGGACGTTTTGCACATAAAAAAGGTTCTTCGCCTTAACATCGGAGATTTTATAATGGTTTGCGATGGCAAGGGAATAAACTACAACGCAAAGATTTGTTCTTTAACTGAAAAACAAATTGAATGTGAAATTGTAGAAAAATCACCCGCACAAACAGAGCCCTGTATAGAGGTCACTCTTTATCAGGGATTGCCAAAGGCATCAAAAATGGATTATATAATTCAAAAAAATACAGAGCTTGGTATTTTTAAGATCGTGCCATGTGCATTGTCAAGATGCGTTGTTAAGCTTGAAAACAAAAAAGCGGAAGAAAAGAAGACCGAAAGATGGCAAAAAATTTCTCAAGAAGCTGCAAAGCAATGCGGCAGAGGAATAATCCCCGAAATAGCAATGCCTGCAACTCTTGACGATGTTATTGCAGATATGAAAAAGCAGGATTTGGCTTTTGTTTTGTATGAATGTGAAGAAAACAAAAGCTTAAAAAGGGTTCTTACTCAAAACAAAGAGGTTAAAACTCTCGGCTTTTTGGTAGGTCCCGAGGGCGGTTTTGACCCTGCAGAAATTGAAAAACTTCACAATGCGGGGATTTGCTCAATCGGCTTGGGAAAGCGTATTCTTCGCACCGAAACAGCGGGCGAGGCAGTTCTTTCCATGATAATGTACGAAATCGGAGATATAAATGATTAAAATATAGGAGGCTTTTAAAGTGAAAACTACCAAAACACAAGAACAATTATATAACAGGATAATGATAAACTTCGGGATAGGAATTCTTGCATATGGACTTTTGTATTTTCTTTATCAGAAAATGTATATGAAAAATTCCATTACCTTTGCAATCGCAGGACTTTTTGCTCTTGTAGCAATTATATTCTATATTCTTTCTTCTAAAAAGCCTTTAAGAAATTATGCTCATATGTTTAGTGCATTTTCTCTTTCTTTGCTTTTTACAAGGTTGTCTGTCCTGGTTTCAACTATTGTTGGTCTTGAAAAATTTCTTGAGCTCCAAAACCTTTATTGGTTTAAAAAGATTATGCAAACCCGAACTGAGGTCACAATCCTTGTTATTCTCGGAGCTTTATATCTTGTAGGAATGTTAATCTACAACATCATTTTAATGCACAAGGTTGGAAAAGAAAGAAAGAACAAAAAAAATCATCATTAAAAAAGAACTTATAAAAATACAATTTATAGGTGCGCTCACAAAGACAAACAAAATAGCTCTCACAAAATTGTGAGAGCTATTTTTTAGAACAAAGCGGCTTCGCCGCAACCGCCCACACTAAATGCAGTTAATTTTAGAATTACAAAAGGGCGGTAAGAAGAAGCAGGTCGCTTTGTTGTGCCCATTTGCGTTTTCGT
>JAZURZ010000051.1:0-17041 GCA_045606465.1 Clostridia bacterium
ACAAAATCATATAACGAACTACAAACTTTATTTAAAATTTACAGCTTGTTAAAAAATACTTACTCAAAAGCTATTGCTTTTAAAAAAATTTTTTGATATAATCAAAGGATATAAGGAACACATTTTTTTATCTCCCCATATTATGATACTACTTAAAAATAATTGGTATAACAGGGAGGTGTTGCCTTATATGAGTAGGCTTATTATACATGGCAAAAAACGCCTGGAGGGTGAAATAGATGTCCAGGGTGCAAAAAACGCTGTGTTGCCTATACTTGCCGCTTCAATTATAAATAGTGGCAAAAATGTTATTTATAATTGTCCCGATTTGACAGATGTTGCAACAACGCTAGAGGTTTTAGAAAGTCTTGGTTGTCATACCCAAAGACATGAAAAGACGCTGATAGTGGATTCATCGGGACTTAATTCAGATGTAATCAATGAAAGCCTTATGCGCCAGATGCGATCTTCCATAATTTTTCTCGGAGCTATAATTGCACGCTGTAAAAAAGCTGTGGTTTCTATGCCGGGCGGTTGTGAAATAGGCAATCGACCGATAGATTTGCATTTGAAAGCTTTAAGAAGTCTTGGTGTTGAAATATCAGAAGCTCATGGGTACATAAATTGTGAGGCCACAAATCTTAAGGGAGCAAATATACATCTGGATTTTCCGAGCGTGGGTGCGACAGAAAATGTTATGCTTGCAGCTTGTGTTGCAGATGGTGTTACAACCATAACCAATGCAGCACGTGAACCTGAAATTGTTGATTTGCAGATGTTTTTAAATCGTATGGGAGCAAAAATTTCGGGAGCAGGAAGCGATGTTATACAAATTGAAGGAACCAAGAAGTTTTATGGAATAGAGCATACAATAATGCCTGACCGAATAGTGGCAGGAACCTATTTGTGTGCAGTAGCAATGACTGGTGGAAGTGTACTTTTGCGTAACGCATGTGATGCTCATATGCAAGCGATATTGAATCCATTAAGGGAAGCAGGTTGCAGAATCTATGCAGAGAGAAAGAGAATTATACTAAATTCTCCAAAAAGACTTCAAGCACTTTCCAAGATAAGAACAATGCCACATCCGGGCTTTCCCACAGATATACAATCTCCATTTATGGCACTCTGCGCCATAGCAGAGGGAACGAGCATGTTCGTGGAAAACATTTTTGAAAATCGCTTCAGGCATGTAGAAGAGCTTGCAAGAATGGGTGCAGATATAAAGGTGGATGGCAGAGTGGCAGTGGTCAGAGGCGTGAGGGAATTAAGCGGCGCAAAGGTTGTCGCAAAGGAGCTTCGTGGAGGAGCAGCCTTGGTTTTGGCGGGACTTGCCGCCGAAGGAGAAACCGAGGTGGATGGTACGATATATATAGATCGAGGCTATGAAAATATAGAAAAATACTTGTCTGCCTGCGGTGCAGATATTAAAAGAAGGGAGTGAGAAAAACCATGACAGAGAGGCATAATTCAGGAACTATAAGAAGAAGACATACTGAAAGACAAAGAAAGCGTATTCGTATGATGAAAATACGTCGCACAGTTTTTTTTGCAATTCTTATTCTGATTGCCGTCTTTGTTATTTTGTTTTATACTCCGATTTTTAAAATACGCAGTGTAGAGATTGAGGGAAACAATAAAATTGAAACTGTTCAGATTATGGAAAGTGTAGGAGAAGCAGAGGGAAAAAATCTTTTCAGAATAAAGGCATCGGCAATAAAAAAGAATATTTTGAAAATTCCCTATATAAAGAGTGTGGAAATTGACAGAGTTGTCTTTCGTTCCCGACTTAAAGTCATCGTTACCGAGTGCGAGGAGGCAGCGTGTATTGCAGGCGGGAGCGGGTACATAATAATAGATACTGCTGCAAAAGTGCTTGCCGAAGCTCAAGAAAAGCCGACGGGAATTCCTGAGGTTATAGGTCTTAGTATCACGAATATATCGACGGGAGAACAGTTAAAAATTGAAGAAAAAGATAAATTCAATGTCATGCTGATGTGCCTGGAGGAAATGAAGAAGATTGATATTCTAAGCGGTGTGGTAAGCTTATCGGTGGCAGATATAGCAAATATTACTTTTAATTATGAAGACAGACTTGATGCACTTTGCGGAAGCAATGTTGACCTTGCCAAAAAGCTTGGATTTTTCAAAAGTGCAATAAATTCAAGCAAGCTTACTGAAAATTCGAGGGGTACAATTGACCTTACAACGACGGGAAAGGCAATATATACTCCATAATTGTTTGAGTTTTGGCAGTCTTTGGGTTTTTAATATCGGCTTGTTTGTTCAAAAACGCTATAAAAGAGCAAAAAAAAGCTTGTAATTTAAAAAAAATGAAAAAATTTTAAAATAACTATTGAATAAATTAAAAAAACATAGTACAATGGTATAAAGGATAGTAGATAATAGGAGTGTTGTCTGCTTATTGAATTTCAAGGAGGATAAAACCAATGAGTAACATAGAATTGGAAATGGAAACAGTTCAGCCTACCGACGGAGCAAGAATTAAAGTTATAGGCGTAGGTGGCGGCGGAAACAATGCGGTTGACAGAATGATTGAAGCAGGTGTAACAAAAGCAGAATTTGTTGCAGTTAATACAGATTTACAACAACTTAAAACTGTAAGAGCTCCGAAAGCAATTCAGATAGGTGTAAGATTGACTCAGGGTCTTGGTGCAGGTGCAAAGCCTGAAATTGGCAAAAAGGCTGCAGAGGAAACTGAAAATGAAATTAAAGAAATTCTCAAAAACACTGAAATGGTGTTCATTACAGCTGGTATGGGTGGCGGAACAGGAACAGGTGCAGCTCCCGTAATTGCTAATATTGCAAAGGAAATGGGAGTTTTAACAGTTGCGGTTGTTACAAAGCCATTCTTCTTTGAAGGTCCTCAGAGAATGAGAAACGCAGAGGCAGGAATTGAAGAATTGAGCAAGGTTGTTGACTCAATTGTTACAATTCCAAACGACCTTTTACTTAAAACTGCTGACAAGAAAATCAGTATTTCTGACTCTTTTAAGCTTGCAGACGAAGTTTTGCGTCAAGGTGTTGAGGGTATCATAGAGGTTATTATGCAAGATGGTATCATTAACTGTGACTTTGCCGATGTTTGCACAATTATGCGTGATTCTGGTGTTGCTCATATGGGCATAGGTGTAGGAAAGGGTGAAAATGCAGCTCAGGACGCTGTAAGAGCAGCTGTTGAGAGCCCATTGCTTGAAACAAGCATTGCAGGTGCTGCAAATGTGTTGCTTAATATCACAGGTGGAACAGAGTTCTCATTGGTTGATATGGGAGAGGTTTCAGGCATTGTACGTGAAATGGTTTCTCAGGATGCAACCATAATTGTAGGAACTGCATTCGATGATAATATGAAAGATGAAATCAAGGTTACATTAATTGTGACAGGTCTTGAAGTGGGACAAAAAAGAGGAACAGGCTCAGGTGCAGAACTCTTTAAGTCAGTAGCTCCGAGCGTGTCAACACAAACAAAAGTACCTACTTTTGGTTCATCAAATAGCGATGTTTTCTCAAGGACAGTAAAGCCGGGAATTGACAATCTTAATGTTCCTTCTTTCTTGAGAAAGAACTAAAATAAAAATATTCATAAATTTTTATGATAGTAAAAAAGGCAACCTTTTGGGTTGCCTTTTTATAGCGTAACAGTCATTAAAAATTACTACACTATAAAAAGTCTAACTTTGGGGCCACATTAAACAATAGTTTTTTTACACCCCATCTTTTAAAATAAATGTTAAAATTGTAAATTGAGGGTTTAAGCTAATATGGAGTTGGTGAATTTATGAATGCTTTATCTTTTGGTGAGATTTTGTGGGATGTATATCCCGATAATAAATGTCTGGGCGGTGCACCCCTTAACTTTGCGGCACATCTGGCAAAGCATGGAGAAAACGCCTATATGATGTCGGCTATAGGAAATGATGATTTGGGCGAAGAAACAAAAAGAAAAGTTAAACAATGGCAGGTACGGGACAAGTATCTTTGCACTCTTGACAATAAGCCCACCGGCAGATGCCTTGTAACCTTGGACGAAAACAAAGTGCCTTCATATAATCTTTTAGAGGATGTGGCTTATGATTATATACCTTGCAATGAATTAGCTGATGACTTTGATGTGTTATATTTTGGAAGTATGGCACTAAGAAGTAAGGAAAATTTTTTCTCGTTAGAAAAACTCCTAAGAGAAAATAATTTTAAAAATGTTTTTGTTGACCTTAATATAAGACCGCCTTTTTCATTTAAGGACTCGGTTAGATTTTGTGTAAAAAATGCAACTATTCTTAAAATAAGCCTTGAGGAAATGGGTGTAGTTTCAGAGTTTCTTGAAATTGAAGAATTGCAAGATTATAAAGAGTTTGCAAAGAAATTGTCTTTTGTATATAACAACTTAAAATGTATAATTATAACCCTTGGTGCAGATGGCTCGTATGCTCTGGATTGTGCGCAAAATAAAGGATATTTTTGTGCTTGTGAAAAAAGCGAAGTAAAATCGACAGTAGGAGCGGGAGATAGCTTTTCGGCAGCATATTTACATAAGTATGTGAAAAATAATGAGATTTCAAAATGCCTTGAATATGCAACAAAGGTTGCAGGATTTGTTGTGTCCCGATATGAGGCTGTTCCTGATTATAACATTGAGGATTTTGCTTAAAGCTATATTTTCGCACCTTTCAAATAATATGTTTTTGCATTTTTTACAAAAAAGATATATTTTACTTGAAAAAGGCTTATTTTTGTGATACAATATACGATATGTATAATTTGGAAATAAAAAAGCATATTATAAAATTAATGATAGAATTCATTCGGAGGTTGTAATTTATGTTGTCAAATAAAGCAAAAGGAATAAGCCCGTCATCAACCTTGGCGATTGATGCAAAATTCAAGCAAATGAAGGCTAATGGCGAAGATGTTGTGGGCTTTGGAGCAGGGGAACCTGATTTTGACACACCGCAATATATAAAGGACGCAGCAATTCGTGCAATTAACGAAAACAAAACAAGATATACTCCTGCGGCAGGAACGGTGGAGCTTAGAAAAGCAGTTGCTCAGAAGTTTAAAGAGGAAAATGGTCTTTCTTACGATTTTACAAATATTGTAATTTCAAATGGAGCAAAGCACTCTTTAATAAATGCATTTATGGCAATTTGTAACCCGGGCGATGAGGTTATCGTACCTGCACCATTCTGGGTAAGCTATGCAGAAATGATTAAAATTGCAGATGGAGTGCCTGTTGTTATAAGGACAAGCGAAGAAAGTGATTTTAAAATAAAGCCTGAGGAAATTTTGTCTGCAATAACCGACAAAACAAAAGCAATTATTATAAATAGTCCCTCTAATCCGACCGGAATGATATATACAAAAGAGGAGCTTGAGGAGATTGCAAAAATCGCCGTAGAGAAAAATATATATGTCATTTCAGATGAAATTTATGAGCATTTAATTTATGGGGGAGAGCATGTAAGCATTGCCTCTTTTAATGACAAAATAAAGGACTTGACAATTGTAATAAATGGTGTTTCAAAAACCTATGCAATGACAGGCTGGAGAATTGGCTTTGCCGCGGCTAATGCAGAAATTGCAAAAATAATGTCAAACATTCAATCCCATGCAGCATCAAACCCTAACTCAATTGCCCAGGAGGCGGCTTTGGCAGCTTTAAAAGGCGGCAAGGAAGAAATTGCTATAATGAGGGACGAGTTCAAAAAAAGACGCGACTTTATGGTAGATAAAATTAATAGCATAGAGGGAGTTTCCTGCAAAAAGCCTCAAGGTGCGTTTTATATAATGATGAACATCAAAAAGCTTATAGGCAAAGAGATGTATGGAATAACCATTAAAAATTCGGATGATTTTGCTGAAGTGTTTTTGCGTGTGGCAAAAGTTGCAGTAGTTCCCTGCACAGGCTTTGGAGCAAGTGAATATGTAAGATGGTCATATGCTACAAGTATGGAGAATATAACAGAAGGTCTTGAAAGATTAGAAAAGTTTCTTTCAGGGAAATTTTAAAATTTTAAGTAATCAAACCCCTTTTTTGTGAATAGATATGAAAAGACAGGCTTTTATACGCCGGACAAATTCTTATCGATAATCAAAAGAGGGGGGTTTTGTTTTTGAAATACGATTTTTTTAAAAAAGAAAAGATATTGTTTTTTTTAATTATTATAGGATTGTTTTTGGGAGTGATTGCAGGAGCTTTATATATGGCGAATTCAAACTCAGATGATGAAATTTACGCATATCTTTCTCGCTTTTTTGAGAACTTCTCGGCAGATGAAAACAGATTTGTAATTTTCAAAAATTCTATTTGGGACAATTTAAAGCTTCTGATTTTTGTTGCATTTTGTGGATTTTTCAAATTTGGTCTTGTTGGAATTTTGACAGCTTCGGTCACAAAAGGCTTTATAAGTGGCTTTACCACAGCGACCTTTGTGAGGTATTATGCCGCAAGAGGATTGCTTGTGCCCTTGGCATCGGCACTGTCAAGCATTATATTTATTCCCACTTTTATAATTTTTTGCACAGTTTCTGCAAAATTTTCCTCAGAAAGAAAAACAAAAAAAAGCATTGGTTTGTTTTTTTGCGTATGCCTTATATGCCTTACTATATTTTGTGTGGTTTCTTTTTTTGATGGATATGTAACCACAACATTTATAAAATTATTAAAGCCTTTTATTGTTAAAATGTAGCAAAAAAAACATGATGGAAAACAATAACATTGTAAAAAAATATAAAAATACTGTACAAAACAAAAAAAATGTGATATTATGATGTGGTGAGAATTTATAAGAGGGGAGGGCTTTTGGTGATAAAATATATAGATGGTTTTTGTGAATTTTTAGATGGAAAAAAATCAAATAACACAATTCTGTCCTACAGAGGAGATATAATAAGATATGTTGAGTATTTAAAGAAAAGTAACATATCAAATTTCACATTGACAAAAAAGACAACAGTTCTTACATATCTTTTATATTTGCAAAAGACGGGAAGAGCAAGCTCTACCGTTTCACGAACTCTTGCATCTCTCAGAGCCTTTTACGATTATCTGATTGATGAGTGTAAAGCAGATATGCAAAATCCCACACTTAATCTTGAATCTCCCAGAATAGAAAGACGGGCTCCTAAAATTCTTACAACCAAGGAGGTAGAACTGCTTTTGGAGCAACCTGATGCACATGATGCAAAGGGCTGCCGTGACAAGGCTATGCTGGAGCTTTTGTATGCTACAGGCATAAGGGTTTCGGAACTTATAGGTCTTAAAATAACCGATGTAAATTTGCAGGTGGGCTTTGTGCGTTGTCATGATGACAAAAAGGAGCGCATTGTGCCGATAGGAAATATCGCAAGAGCGGCAGTTGCAGAGTACATAGAAACAGCTAGGGATATGCTTTTAAAGGATAAAGAGAAAAATACACTTTTTTTAAATTGCAGCGGTCAGGAACTTTCAAGACAAGGCTTTTGGAAAATTGTTAAGCAATATCAAAAAAAAGCAAATATACAAACCCAGATAACACCTCATGTTTTAAGACATTCATTTGCAGCGCATCTGTTAGAAAATGGAGCCGACTTAAAAGCAATTCAGGAAATGCTTGGTCATGCCGACATTTCCTCCACACAGGTGTATTCTAAATTAATGAATAGCAGAATAAAGGATGTTTATATAAGGGCACATCCGCGTGCATAAAAAAAATAAAAAATGGCTTCCTCTTTTGTTTTAAGAGGAGGCCATTGTTTTTTGAAAATTCATTAATAAATCTCTATAAATTTGTCCATTATTTTTATGGATTTTTCGGCTGCGATTTTTAAAAATTCCGGGTACTCAAGATTTGATTCGTCGCTCAAAGAGTCAGAGATTGAACGAATCACTGAAAAATCCACATTGTTTATATAGCATACATGACCTATGCTTGCCCCTTCCATTTCGCAGGCGATTGCAGAAAATTTTTCTGCAATTTTTCTTTTTTGATTAATATTGCTTACAAAAAGGTCGCCGCTGGCAATTCTTCCGTCGAAAGGGAAGATGCCCAACTCCTCGGAAGCTTTGCGCAAAAGGTCTGATGCTTTTTTTGAGGCTGGAATATTAACTATATTTATCCCCGAAAGAAATCCCGGAGGGTCGCCTAAGGGAGTGGTGTTCATGTCGTGCTGAACCACATCGGAGGCAATTACAATGTCGGCAATGCCGATATTTTCTGAAAGAGAGCCTGCAACTCCTGAATTTATAATAACATCGGGACTGTATTTTAATATCATAGCTTCAGCGGCAACAGCAGCAAAAACCTTGCCAACGCCGCAAGATGCAACTACTACGTCTTTTTCGTAAAGTTTGCCTGAAACAAACTCTATTCCGCTGATTTTTTCCTTTTTTGCATTGTAGAGCCTGCTCTTAAGAGCATTGACCTCTATTTCCATTGCGCCTATTATTCCTATCATATTTTCCCCTTCTTTCTAATCGTAATATTTAACTTTGTCATCAGCTTTTAGTACCTCAATATATGAAAGAGCCTCTTTTTTTGCACTTTCAAGCTTTAATGTGCGATAATTTCCGCATTCAATTTCAGATGCCCCAAAAACTTCGCCTTCATGAAGTATAATCTCGTTCAAAACATTTTTTATTGTGTTGACAACCTCCAAATCATCAGCATCTCTTATAAGAAGATAAAACCCTGTCTGGCAACCCATAGGTCCAAAATATATAACCTTGTCCTTTATTTTGGAGTTGCGTATGTAGGTTGCAAAAAGATGTTCAAAGGTGTGCATGGTGGAATTGTCCATGTAGCTGCCTGCGTTTGGCTTGCGTGTTCTTAAATCATAAGTTGTTATATCAGCATCAATACGTGCTTTGTAAATTCCTTTTGAAATTTTTGTATGGTCGGCACAAAAACTTGAAATTCTTTCCATAACTCCCATATCCTTTCTTAAGATAAAAATATATTCAAAAAACCTTGTATAAAAAGCTCACAAGAAATATTAAGAATTAACTTTTTTAATTTTAACATATAAGAAATTAAAAATCAAGATTGTATATGACTTAAAAAATAAAAATTATTTCGAAAAAGTGTATTTTTTAAAAAAATATATTGATATTCTTGCTAAATAGAGGTATAATATTAAAATAAAGTAGTATCATGCCTGTAGTATATTTTCTTGGGCAGAAAGGCAGTGTTTTAAAAGTATGGATTATGAAAAATTAGCGGAGCTTATGTTTGGACATATAACAAAAACTCCAAAAGATTATGAAAAGGAGTATCCCCAAAGAGAGCTCCCCCAAGGAGCAAAGGTCACACGTTTTGCACCAAGCCCCACCGGTTTTCTACATATCGGAGGTCTTTTTGCGGCGTTTGCGGCAGAACGTGCAGCACACTCTACAGGAGGAGTTTTCTTTTTGCGTATAGAGGACACCGATAAAAAACGTGAGGTAGAGAATGGAGTCAGCGGAATAGTTCAGGGTCTTAAAGCTTTTGGAATAGAATTTGATGAGGGAATGCTTTCAGAAACTGATGAAAAGGGTGAATATGGTCCATATATGCAAAGCAAAAGAAAGGAAATTTATCAGGCATATTGTAAGGAGCTTGTTAAAAAAGGCTATGCATACCCTTGTTTTTGTAGCGCAGAGGATTTGGCAAAGACAAGAGAAGAGCAGGAAAGCAAAAAGCTTTTGCCTGGATATTATGGCGAGTTTGCAAAGTGCAGAAATCTCTCATATGAAGAAATTGAGGAAAAAATAAAAGCGCAAGAACCCTATGTGGTTCGCTTAAAATCCCCTGGCAAAGAGGACAGAAGAATTTCCTTTGAGGACGGAATTAAGGGAAGAATAGAAATGCCCGAAAACATAATTGATATAGTTTTGTTAAAAACCGATGGAATACCAACATATCATTTTGCACATGTTGTAGATGACCATCTTATGAGAACTACAGATGTTATAAGAGGTGACGAGTGGATATCCTCAGCCCCCATACATCTTCAGCTTTTTGAGCTTCTTGGTCTTGAGCTTCCGAGGTTTGCACACATTTCTCCTATTATGAAGGAGGATGAAGAAACCGGCGGAAAGCGCAAGCTTTCAAAAAGAAAGGACCCTGAGGCGGCAGTCACATATTATCATGAGGTGGGTTATCCCAAAGAGGCAGTGCTTGAATATTTGTTAACTATTGCAAATTCAAATTATGAACAATGGCGCATGGAAAATCCGGAAAAAGATAGAAACGAGTTTGAATTTTCTCTTGGGAATATGAGTAAGGCAGGAGCTTTGTTTGACCTTAATAAGCTGACCGATATAAGCAAAACCTATATTGCAACCCTTAGTGCAGAAGAGGTGGAAAAAAGGGTGAGAGAATGGTCAGAAAAATATAATCAGGACTTTGCAAAGCGCATTGACCAAAATAGGGAATATGCACTGAAGATTTTCTCAATTGAAAGAGGAAATGAAAAGCCTCGTAAGGACATTGCAAAGTGGGAAGATGTACCTGAATATGTAGAATATTTTTATGAGTCACCGCAAAATTGCGAATATCCTGAAAATCTTTCAAATGAGGATATGATAGAAATTATTACTGAATATAAAAAGGTGTATAAAAAAGACGAAACTCAAGAAGATTGGTTTCCTAATGTGCGTGATATGAGCGAACGCTTAGGATATGCAAAGGCACCTAAATTTTACAAGAAAAATCCTGAAGAATTTAAAGGACACGTGGGAGATGTGAGCACAGTTTTGAGAATTGCCCAGACGGGAAGAAGAAATACACCTGATTTGTATCAGATTTTGCAGGTACTCGGATATGACGAGGTAATGACAAGATTTGACAATGCAATAGAGCAACTTTCAAAATAAACTGAGGAAGGATAAAGAGGAATGGAAGAGAACAGAGAAATAGTGAATTTTATTCATGATGCAATAAACAAGGACCTGGCAGATGGAGTTTATAAAAAGGTACAAACCCGCTTTCCGCCCGAGCCTAATGGATATTTGCATATAGGTCACGCAAAGGCAATATGCATAGATTTCGGAACAGCACAAAAATATAATGGTGAATGTAACTTGCGACTTGACGATACTAATCCCACAAAGGAAGATGTTGAATATGTAGATGCAATCATGGAGGATATAAAGTGGCTTGGTTTTAAGTGGGACAAGGTCTTGTATGCATCTGATTATTTTGATGTGATTTATGAATCGGCAATTAAGCTTATAAAAATGGGAAAAGCATATGTTGACGATTTAACTGCTGACGAAATAAGAGAATACAGAGGAACCCTCAAAGAGCCAGGAAAGGAAAGCCCCTACAGGGACAGAAGCATAGAAGAAAACTTGGAGCTTTTTAAAAAAATGACCGATGGGGAGTACGAGAACGGAGAAAAGGTTTTAAGAGCAAAAATTGATATGGCATCGCCTAATTTAAATATGCGTGACCCTGTAATTTACAGAATTTTGCACGCAGAGCATCACAGAACAAAGGACAAATGGTGTGTATATCCTATGTATGATTTTGCACATCCAATATCCGATACTGTCGAGGGGGTAACACACTCTCTTTGCTCACTTGAATTTGAGGATCACCGTCCTTTGTATAATTGGTTTTTAAAGGAGCTGGGCTTTGAGTCACCGTCACGTCAGATTGAATTTGCAAGAATGAACTTAAATTATACCCTCACAAGCAAGCGTAAGTGCTTAAAGCTGGTTTCAGACAATATTGTTTCGGGTTGGGACGACCCCCGAATGGGAACCCTTTGCGGAATGAGAAGAAGGGGATATACTGCGGAGGCTATTCGTGATTTCTGTGAAAGAATAGGCGTGGCAAAGGCAAATAGCGTTATAGATTTTAGTCTTCTTGAGCATTGCGTGCGTGAGGATTTAAATAAGACTGCACCCAGAGCAATGGCAGTTTTAAGACCTTTAAAGCTTATAATAGACAACTATCCAGAGGGAAAGATTGAGGACATAGAGGTTGAGATAAACCCTGAAAACCCCGAGGCGGGAACACGTATGGTTAAATTTTCAAAAGAGCTTTATATTGAAGAAGACGACTTCATGATAGACGCACCTAAAAAATATTTCCGACTCTCACCCGGAAGAGAGGTAAGACTTAAAAGCGCATATTATGTAACCTGCGTTGATTACAAAACTGATGAGGATGGCAAGGTGACAGAGATACATTGTACCTATGACCCCGAAACAAGAGGAGGTCAGGCTCCTGATGGAAGAAAGGTAAAGGGAACAATTCATTGGGTAAGTGCCGAGGATTCCATTCCTGCAACTGTCAAGCTTTATGACAGGCTTTTCAATGTGGAAAATCCATCTGATGAGAGCAAGGTAGGAAGCTTTATAGAGAATTTAAATCCCGAATCAGAGGTTGTTTTGGAAAATTGCAGATTGGAGAGCAATTTAAAAAATACAAAGCCGGGAGATACCTTCCAGTTCCTTAGATTAGGATATTTTTGCGCGGATACTAAAACCACTTCTGATAATATAGTTTTTAACAGAACGGTTGCCCTTAAAGACTCATGGGCGAAGGTAAGTCAAAACAATTAATAAAAGAGAGGACTTGAAATAAAATGCAGGAATTGCAACAATATTTATCTGAAAGAGTAAAGCCTTTGAAGGCTTCGGCTATTCGTGAAATGTTTAAGCTTATGGCAGATCCCGAAATTATATCTCTTGCAGGCGGCTCGCCTGCGCCCGAGCTTTTTCCTGGAGAGGAGCTTTCAAAAATAGCAGGGAAAATTTTAATGACCAACCCTACTGCAGCATTGCAATATGGAACAACAGATGGTTATGCTCCTTTTAAGGAAATGGTGAAAAAGAGGGTTCAGAAAATAAACTCCTTTGCCGATGACGACAGAATAATAATAACAACGGGAGCACAACAGGGAATTGACCTTGCGGCAAAAATCCTTGTAAATGAAGGCGACGCAGTTGTAGTTGAAGCACCAAGCTTTGTGGGAACTTTAAACTCCTTGCGTTCCTATCGTGCAAACCTTATCGGTGTAGAGCTTGATGAGGACGGAATGAACATGGAGAAGCTTGAAGAGGCTTTAAAAAATAATGATGTAAAGCTTATATATACAATTCCCACATTCCAGAATCCGTCGGGAATAACCATGTCGGTTGAAAAAAGGAAAAAGATGTTAGAATTGGCATCAAGATATGACACAATCATATTGGAGGATAACCCTTATGGCGATTTGCGCTTTGGAGGCGAGGATGTTCCTACCATTAAGTCAATGGACACCGAGGGAAGAGTAATTTATGTTGGAAGCTTTTCAAAAATTCTTTCTCCCGGAATGCGTCTTGGTTTTACAGTTGCAAATGCAGAATTTTCTGACAGAATAGAGGTTGTAAAGCAGGTCAATGACGTGCATACTCCATTGCTCACACAAATGATGGCAACCGAGTTTATGAAAAAATATGATATTGAGGATTACATAGACAAAAGCAGAGAGCTCTATGGCAGAAAGTGTCGCTTTATGCTCTCCTGCATGGAAAAGTGCTTCCCCAAATCTGTAAAATATACAAGACCAGATGGCGGCTTGTTTATTCTTTGTACTGCTCCCGAGGGCACAAACACTAACGAGCTTTTGAAAGAAAGCCTAAAATACAAGGTGGCATTTGTCCCGGGGAATAGTTTTTCTACAGATATTGAAAAGCCTTCAAATCTTTTCAGATTAAATTATTCAACCATGCCCGAAGAAAAGATTGAAAAGGGAATTGAGGCTCTGGGCAAGGTTTTGCATGAGGTTCTTGGCGAATAGGAGAGAAAAAATATGGACGATAAAAAAATAATTTTTTCGGGCGTTCAGCCATCTGGCAATATTACGCTTGGAAATTATCTTGGAGCAATAAAAAATTGGGTTGATATGCAGCACGACTATCATTGCTGCTATGCTATGATGGACTTACATTCAATAACTGTGCGGCAGGACCCTGCAGAGCTTAGAAAACGCACCCTTGATTTGTTGAAAATTTATCTTGCTTGCGGAATTGACCCTGAAGAAAATTTAATTTTCATACAATCGCATGTAAGCGCACATGCTCAGCTTGCCTGGGTGCTTAATTGCTATACCTATATGGGTGAAATGTCAAGAATGACACAGTTTAAGGATAAATCCGAAAAGCATGCCGACAACATTAACACAGGACTTTTTACATACCCTGTTCTTATGGCTGCTGACATTTTGCTTTATCAGACCGATTTGGTACCTGTGGGAAAGGATCAGATGCAGCACATTGAAATAGCAAGAGATATTGCAAAAAGATTTAACTCCATATATGGAGATGTGTTTAAAATTCCCGAGGGCTTTATGCCTAAAGCGGGAGCTAAAATAATGAGTCTTACCGAGCCTACAAAGAAAATGTCAAAGTCGGACGAAAATCCTAAAGCATACATTTCAATTCTTGATGACTTTAATGTCATGGCGAAAAAGATAAAAAGTGCAGTTACTGACAGTGAAGGAGTTATAGAATATCGCGAAAATGACGATACGAAAGCGGGAATAAATAATCTTCTTAATATCATGTCGGCGGTTACAGGGAAAAGCATTGATAAAATAGTGTCAGAATATAGCGGTAAGGGATATGGCGTCTTCAAAGCTGATGTGGCAGAAGCAGTGGTAGAATGTTTAAAGCCTGTACGTGCACGCTATGACGAGCTTTCCAAAAACAAGGACTATCTTGTGGAAATATACACCAGGGGAGCCCAAAGAGCAAATGCTATTGCGGACAGAACCTTGAAAAAGGTTTATAAAAAGGTTGGATTTGTGCAATAGATTAGTGCCTTTTAACTAAGGAAAGGAGACCCTTATGACAAGACAGGAAATAATTTTTCTTATAGGAGCATTTGTTGTAGCATTTTTCTTTTGCTTTGTATCCACACCATTGGTAAAGGCGTGGGCATTTAAGCTAAAAGCAGTTGATATTCCTAAGGACGGAAGAAGAATGCATAAAACTCCCATACCTCGTCTGGGAGGATTAGCAATAATTTTTGGCTTTGCAGTAGCAGTTTTGTGCTTTTATGGCGAAATGGACAGAAAAATGATTGCAACCCTTGCGGGAGCGGGACTCATTTCGGCGATGGGAGTTATTGATGATATAAAAACCCTTGATGCAAAGCCTAAATTCTTAATTCAGATTTTAGCGGCTCTGATTGTGGTTATCGGAGGGGATATAAGGGTTGATGTTCTAACTAATCCGAACTTCTTCTCGGATAATCCATATTGGGTGTTGCCCGAGTGGGGCTCGGTAATAATCACAATTGTGTGGATTGTGTTTATAACCAATGCAGTAAACTTTATTGACGGACTTGACGGACTTGCGGCAGGAGTTTCGGCAATTATGTCAGTAAGCCTTGTTTTTATAGCTGTCAAGGTAGGAGAATATCCTGTTGCAATAATAGGAACATCACTTATGGGTGCCTGCTTTGGATTTTTGCCTTATAATTTTAATCCTGCAAAAATATTTATGGGGGATACAGGCTCGACCTTTTTGGGATTTATTCTTGCCGCCTTGTCTATTCAGGGAGTGTTTAAAAGCTACGCAATCATATCCTTTGCAGTTCCGCTTTTAATTCTGGGACTTCCTTTGTTTGATGCAATATTTGCTATGATAAGAAGAATTTTAAAAGGACAAAGTCCCATGCAGGCAGACAGAGGACATCTTCATCATCGTCTTATAGATATGGGATTTTCCCAAAAGCAGACAGTATTTATTCTTTATGCAATAAGCGGCGTTTTAGGAATAACTGCGGTTATTTTGGCAGACAGCAGTGCTCTAAGAGCAATTTTGATTTTGCTTTGTGTTTTGGTATTCTTGTTGATGGAATCTCTTATGTTCAGAGGAAATCAACATTCGCCGGAGAACGAAAAGGAAAAGGGCGAATAATACAAAATATGTTTTTTTAAAAAGACAGAAAGGATTGATGAATTGAAATGAAGGTATCAGAATTGGCAAAAACTCTTGGCTGTGAAATTGTTTGCGGTAAATCAGGAGCCGAAAAAGAACTTTCGGGTTGCTATATAGGAGATTTATTAAGCCTTGCAATGAGCAGAGTTCAAAAGGATAATGTGTGGATAACTATACAAAGCAATATAAACATTGCCGCAGTTGCATCTTTGACTGAAGCAGGTTGCATAATCATATGCGATGGATTCGGTCCTGATGAAAATACTGCAAAAAAAGCCGAAGCAGAGGAAATAACAATACTTACTTCTGAAAAATCAGCGTATGAGCTTGCAGTGCTCGTTGCGGAGTGCGGGATATGAAATATAGCTACGATTTACATATACATTCGGCTCTTTCACCTTGCGGCGATGATGATATGACACCTAATAATATAGTAAATATGTCCCTTATAAAAGGCCTTGACATAATAGCGGTAACCGACCACAACAGCTGTGGAAATGTGCGTGCGGTAACCAAGGTTGCAGGGGACAGACTTCTGGTGGTACCGGGAATGGAAATAGAAACCTCGGAGGAGGTTCATGTGGTTTGCTATTTTCCCACCATAGAGGCGGCAGAGGCGGCAGAAAAAATAGTACGTGAAAAAATGCCGAAAATCAAAAATCAAAAAGAGGTTTTCGGAAATCAATATTATATGGACGCAGAGGACGAAATTGTGGGTGAGGAGGAAATATTGCTTGTAAATGCGTCGGGGCTGGATATTTATCAGACCTTTGCTCTTGCAAAAGAGCATGGTGGAATTGCAGTGCCTGCCCATATAGACAGAACAAGCTACAGCGTTATTTCAAATCTTGGCTTTATTCCTCCCGACCTTGAAATTTTAGCGGTTGAAATTACAAAAGCAAACTTAAAAAGCATGGAAAGTTCATACAACAAATATCAAATTATTTCTAATTCTGATGCACACTATTTGGAAAACATAGCAGAACCTGAAAATTTCATTGACTTTTACGACAAAACCGCTAAAAATTTAATTGATTTTTTGTGCAAAAGAGAGTAAATTTAAAAAAATAAAATTCGTGTCAATTTTTAGTTGTTTTTAAGAAATAAAAATGGTATAATTAATTG
>JAZURZ010000052.1:0-6639 GCA_045606465.1 Clostridia bacterium
TCATTTGTTCCCTTTGTAACAAGGTCGTCTATAAGTGTGCCTATATATCCTTGCGAACGGTCGAGGGTTACAGGTGCCTCGCCCTTTAGCTTCAGTGCCGCATTCATGCCTGCTATAAGTCCCTGCGCTGCCGCCTCCTCATAGCCACTTGTGCCATTGAATTGTCCTGCGCCATAGAGTCCCTCTATTTTTTTGAACTCCAAAGTTGCATAAAGCTGAGTTGGATCTATGCAATCGTATTCTATAGCATATGCAGGGCGCATAATGTCAACATTTTCAAGTCCTTTTATGCTCCTTAGCATTTTTATCTGGACTTCCTCAGGCAGCCCCGTACTTATACCTTGTGCATACATTTCATGAGTGTCAAGTCCCATCGGCTCAATGAAAAGCTGATGGCGTGCCTTGTCTTTAAATCTTACTACCTTATCCTCAATTGATGGACAATATCTTGCACCCACTCCCTCCACTCTACCGCTATACATAGGAGCTCTGTGAATATTATCTCTTATTATTTTATGGGTTTCTTCGTTTGTATAAGTGAGCCAGCAAGGAGCTAAATTTTCTCCTGCTTCCTCTGTTTCAAAGGAAAATGGCACTATTTTCTCGTCACCGTCTTCCCTTTCCATCTCATCAAAATTAAGAGAAGCTGCATGAATTCTTGCAGGCGTCCCTGTCTTAAATCTCAATATTTCAATGCCAAGCTTTTTTAGATTTTTTGAAAGCTCATTTGCAGGGAATGTCCCATCAGGGCCGCTTTCCCTTTCGTATTCGCCTATTAATATTTTCCCCTTTAAATATGTGCCTGTGCATATTATAACTGCCTTTGCGCCATACGCTGTACCAAGATGCGAAACAACGCCTTTAACCTTATTATCTTCAACAAGAACATCAACAATTTCTGCTTGTTTTACATAAAGATTTTCCTGTTCCTCGACAGCTTTTTTCATTCTTATATGATAGCGCTTTCGGTCTATCTGACATCTTAGGGAATGAACTGCGGGTCCTTTTCCTCTGTTGAGCATTTTAGACTGAATAAAGGTATCATCTGCTGCCTTTCCCATTTCACCGCCAAGTGCATCAATTTCTCGGACCAAGTGTCCCTTCGCAGTTCCTCCTATGCTCGGATTGCATGGAAGATTTCCTATTGCATCAAGGCTTATTGAGAACATAACTGTTTTCATGCCAAGACGTGCGGCTGCAAGGGATGCCTCTATTCCTGCATGACCTGCACCAACTACTGCTACATCATAGCTTTCAATAAAGTTCATCATTCACCTTGTCCTTTCGGCATATCTTTTGCAGACTCTACAAGCTTGTTTATTATTCTTGTTGCATAAAATTCCATGGGAAAACGTGTCAGGGCAATCCATATAATAAAAACTAAAATTGCAGCTCCCAAAGGTGTCAGGAGAGTAAAAAGAAAATATGTGCTGACTACAGGTATAAGCAACAGGCAAAAACTCTGGGGAAACTTTGCAATAGCCAATATAAATGCATTTTTATAAAGTACAATAAGTTTGTTGTCAAAGGTTGCCATAAGCTGATACAAAAAGCCATGCATAATTACATACAACAAAGCCGACGTCAGTGTAACTGCAAAAAGTATTACATAAAGCAGATTTTGGGTTGCAGAATAAGTTAAAAAATACACAATTCCTGCATTTAAAAACGCAATAAGCGCAACTATATCTATAATTGAAACAATCATTCCCTTTTTGAAATTTTCAATAAACTTCTCGGAAAAATCTGATTTTACCCACAAATGTTCTTCATTTGTTATGCATCTTGAAGCATAGGACAAAAATACCGATGCAGGTCCCGAACCCAGCAAAGCAAGAACTTCAGCTATGAATAAAAATGCAAAAACTCCAAGATATGTCCCTTCTGCCTCTACAGGGTCTATCCCTTGCACTGCATTTACAAGGTCGGCTATCATGGGTTCTAAGTATGGGTAACAAAACATTGTAAAAACTACAGCCAAAGCCAGCATCATGGGTATGCTTGCCATAGCATAGAAAAAGTTGGTTTTTACCAAATTCCATATATTTCTTCCAAGGGCCCCGAAAAAAACAAAAAATATATTCTTTTGAGGCGCATCTTTTTCTACGCCTTTTCCAGGTTTGTTATAATTAAAGCTAAAAAGTCCCATTTTTTACAAAAATCCTTTCTTCTTAGGTTAATTAAAATTATATATTCAATATAAAAAACATACAAAGCTATTGTATCACAAATTCTTTCAGGATACAATAGCTTTGTGTAAATATTGTGTAAACTTTTATTTTGTTTTTAATCTATAGCCAAATTAAATGTGAAATTTTTATATTCCATAGGATACACCATGGCATATGCCTCTCCGTCAGAGGAGGGAATTTTTGCAACACAGGTGTCGGTTTTAAAATAATTATTCAAGGCTATAGCACAATCTTTTTCTAAGAGTCCTCCAGAGCAAAGCTCCTTTATTTCAAGCTTTCCCTCATTAAAAGAGCAAACTGCAAAGGCACTTTTTTCTCCTGAAGAAATCTCAAAAATATTATTATCATAAACATCTGCTATATACGAAAGCTCTTTTTTTTGCCAGCTTATAAAATTTTTTCCAAAAAATTCTTTTCTTAAATAAAAAAGTCGCTCTGCAGACATTTTTTTTATATCAAGAAAAGAATTTCTGCCTTGAAATTCTTCCTTTTTTATGCAGGAAATGGTGCTGTAGCCACGCTTTTTATAAAAATCAAAAAGGCTTTCCTCTGCAGGGACTAAAACCGAAAAAAATTCACCATTTTCTTTTATATATTTGTTTACAAACTCAAGAAGTGCAGTGCTTATTCCCCGACCTCGTACAAGCCTGTCGGTTGCTACAGCATAGATATATCTTCCCTTTTTTTCCTCCGCTTTAACTGGCAGCATACTTAACATTCCCAAAAGCTTTTTTCCCTCCTTATATAAAAGGACACAAGCTATATATTCATTTAAAAATTTATCCACCGACTCATCAGAGTCGCCAAAGGTGTCTTTCCACAGTTTTTTTATTTGTTCCCTGTCAAATTCATTTGCAAATTCTATCATTTTTAAAAGACCTTTCCCCCAAAAAACAATTTTTATTATTTTAACATTTTTCATCTAAAAAGTCAAATTAATGCTTGTGTTATATGAATAAAAAACACCCTTCTCATTTTGAATGCAACAAAGCCTGGGTGGAGCAGTGCTTATTATTCTACCTTGTCTTTTTTCGTCATTAAGACTTTTGTATTTTAAAACTCCGCCGCTTTCCCAAAAAAGAAATGTATCCCTTTTTTTCCTTTCCAGAACAGGAAAGGTTGCAAAAAAATCCTCTATCAAAAGCTGATGATTTAAATATATTCCACCCTTTTTTACATAGACAAAATAAATTTTTTCCCTTTCTTTATAAAGGTATGGCATTTTTGCATTTTCTACAATAGCAAAAAAGCTCCCCATTCTCTTTCTTACCATTTCTTTATACCCCAGAATTTTATTTTCATTCTGGTAATAAACCCTGCCCATAAAACAAAAAAAATATTCATTTGCCATTTTTCCTGCTATTACAGGGCGGGCATTTTCCTCCAAAAAACAAAAAACTAAAATTATATCATTCTTATATTGTGCCGAAAAAACAAGATAAAAACCCTCTTTTGTTTTACAAAGCCTCATCATTTTTACCAAAATCTCTTTTTTTAAGCGGCAAAGAGTGAAAATTTTTTCCTTATCTCCTTTTTTTGATATATAACAAATTTCATTTCTTTTATTTATGCATATTATATTATCCTTTTTCCCCTCGGAGAGCATGCAAAAATTCGGCATCGCTTCCTGCACAAGTATTCTTGTGATATCATTTTTTCTTATCATGAGTCCCTTGTCGTAAAAATAATGCTCGTTTGAATTTTCTTTCCTTATTATATATTCCATACATTCTTTCCTCCAACAAATCTGCTTACAAAATATCTATTCCGCCCCCTTGTTCAAAAAGACCAAAACTACTAAAAACTCCTTTTAAATTAAAATTTCTATTGACTTTTTTGTCTAAACGTGTAATAATATAGTTATTAATTATAAAACTTAAAAAAGGTGGTTTTACTTATGAAAAAAATCTTATCATTGGCTTTAGCATCAGCTCTTGCACTTTCATTGGCTGCTTGTGGCAAAGCTCCAACTAACGAAAACGCATCTTCTGATGTATTAAAAATCGGTATGGAATGTAACTACGCTCCCTACAACTGGTCACAAGCTGACGATTCCGAAGGCGCTGTTGCCATAGCTAACGTTGACAATATGTTCACAAATGGCTATGATGTTCAGGTTGCTCTTAAAATTGCAGAATCCATGGGAAAGAAGTTAGAAATTTACTCTTACGAATGGGACAGCCTTGTTCCTGCAGTTCAGTCAGGAAATCTTGATATGATTATCGCAGGTATGAGCCCCACAGACGAAAGAAAAGAAAAGATTGATTTTTCTGACATCTACTACAACTCAAACCTTGTTGTTATAACAAAAAAGGGTAATCTTGAGGATGTAAAAACAATAGCAGATCTTGACGGAAAGAAAATTGCTGCTCAATCAGGCACATCTCACTTAGAGGCTCTTTCTTCACAAACAACTGCCAAGGTAAATGAGCTTTCAGATTTTTCAACCATGCTTATTGCTCTTGATGCTGGTACAATCGACGGATACATTGCAGAAGAGCCTACAGCTATGGCAGTGTGCACAGAGGAAAGCCAATACACATACATTCCTCTTGTAAACAACGACACTGGCTTTGAAGTTCCCGTTGAAGACACAAGCATTGCAGTAGGTGTTGCAAAGGGTTCAGCTCTCACCGAGGGCATCAATAGTTATCTTACAAACTTTACAGAAGATGCACAAAAAGAACTTATGCAAGAAATGGTTGCTATTGCACCTGTAGAATAATACTTGACTTTTTAATCGGAGGATTTTTGCACTGTTTCAAAGGTCCTCCGACAAAATTTCTAAAATAAGGATTTAAAAACACATGATTGAATTTGTTAACGAAATAATTGATATAGTAATTGAATATAAGGGATATTTTCTGCAGGGTATCGGCTTTACAATGCTTATTGCCCTTTCAGGTACCCTTATAGGTCTTTTAATAGGTCTTATCACAGGCATAATAAGAACAATCCCTGAATCTAAAAACAAACTTGTAAGGGGAATTTTAAAGGTTGTAAATGCAATTATCAGTATTTATGTTGAGGTCTTCAGAGGAACACCTATGATGGTACAATCAATGGTTATTTTCTGGGGATATGCATTTATGAACAACGGAAACACCCTTCCTCTTATTCCGGCAGGTATTTTTATTGTGTCCATAAACACCGGTGCTTACATGGCAGAAATTGTCCGCGGAGGAATTATATCTATAGACAGAGGTCAGTTTGAAGGAGCTTATTCTATCGGAATGAACCACTGGTCGGCCATGCTTCACGTTGTCATTCCTCAGGCTATGCGAAACATTCTTCCCTCAATAAGCAACGAGTTTGTTATAAATATAAAAGACACATCTGTTCTTAATGTTATAGGCGTAACCGAGCTTTACTTTTTCACAGCTAAAATTTCAAAAATGACCTGGTCTATTTTTGAAACCTATGTTATAGCATGTGTTATTTATTTTATCCTGACTTTCTCTATCACAAGACTGTTGAGATTTATTGAATACAAAATGGATGGAAATGCCAATTATGAAATAAATCAGACAAAATCAGCAGTTTCTGAAGAGGGAGGTGCACACTAATGAGTAAAATTATCACTGTAAGCGGACTCAAAAAAAGCTTCGGAGACCACGAGGTTTTGAAAAATATTAATTTTTCAGTGAACACTGGAGATGTGACTTGCATCATTGGTGCATCAGGCTCGGGAAAATCCACCCTTTTGCGTTGCATAAATCTTCTTGAAACACCCACCGACGGAAAAATCATCTACCACGATGAAAATGTGCTCCAAACAAAAGACATTCCTGCATATCGTGCAAAGGTGAGCATGGTTTTTCAGAATTTTAATCTTTTTGACAACATGACAGTGTTGAAAAATTGTATGATAGGCCCCATAAAGGTTCTTAAAAAAAGCAAGGCAGAAGCAGAGCAAGATGCTCTTAAAAACCTTGAAAAGGTTGGTATGCTACCCTTTATAAATGCAAAACCAAAGCAGCTCTCGGGAGGACAAAAACAACGTGTTGCAATAGCTCGTGCACTTGCCATGCACCCCGATGTAATTTTGTTTGACGAGCCCACCTCGGCGCTTGACCCGCAAATGGTAGGCGAAGTTTTAGAGGTTATGAAGCGTCTTGCTATGGAAGGTCTTACAATGCTCATTGTAACGCATGAAATGGCATTTGCACGAGATGTTTCCAATCATGTAGTCTTCATGAACGATGGTGTCATTCTTGAGGAGGGTTCTCCTAAGGATATTTTTGTAAATCCTGTCCATCAGGAAACAAAGGATTTCCTTGCACGTTTTAGAAATTCTTAAAAATTAGTGATTATAAAAATCAGCTCTATAGTACCTGTCGGGATAACCAATAGATATTGTGGAGTTGTTTTTTATAATTCTTTCTTAAAGTAATTAATGAAAGCGTGCTTGCCACAATGGAATTAAACAAAAAGAAACGACAATTTT
>JAZURZ010000053.1:0-3664 GCA_045606465.1 Clostridia bacterium
CATTAAGGCAGGCAGAATATCTGACCTTTTCCCTGTTTCCACCCAGGCAAAGTCCCTTCGCCTCGATTTTTTCCTTGTAGCTTACTGCTATATAGACAGTTCCTACAGGTTTTTTGGCTGTTCCGCCCTCAGGTCCTGCAATTCCTGTAATACCTACTCCTATATCTGCACCCGACGCCATTCTTATTCCTTGAGCCATTTCTATTGCAACATCAGAGCTTACCGCTCCATATTCCCCTAAAGTATCATTTTTTACACCAAGATACTTCTTCTTTGCTTCGTTTGAATATGTGACAATACTTTCATTCAAAACTTTCGAGCTTCCCGGAATATCCACTATCATTTTTGCAAACATTCCCCCTGTGCAGCTTTCAGCAGCAGCTATTGTGAGATTTTTTTGGATAAGCTTTTCCACTACGACCTCGGACAGGGTTTTGTCCTCTTCTGAATATATATATTCACCAAGACGAGTAAATATATCATCGCAGGTATTCTTTAATATTTTTTCGCCCTCATTCTTATCAGAAGCCAAAGTCGCAAGGCGAAGTCTTACTCCCGCAAGCTCTGCGTATGGTGCAAGGGTGGGATTTTCTCTTTCCATTAAATCCTCTAAAAGTTCAGCCGCCTTTGCCTCGCCTATTCCAAAAAGCTTTAAGGTTTTTGACACAATCATACCATTGTTGTTCTTCTTTGCAAGATAAGGAATTACCTGTTCTTTAAACATTGGCATAAGCTCATTTGGAGGTCCTGGGAGCATAACAACAATCTTTTTGTTTTTTTCAATTATAGCACCGGGAGCTGTTCCATTTTTATTTGGCAGCACAATCCCATTTTGGGGGAGCATTGCCTGCTTTATATTACTTTTTGGCATTTCTCGGTTCAATTTTTTGTGGTAGTTCTCAATTTCTGCAAGGCTCTCCTTAAAAAGTACAAGCTCCTCATCCATCACCTCTGCAATAACCTCCTTTGTAAGGTCATCAGGTGTGGGACCAAGTCCCCCTGAGGCTATTACTAAATCTGCTCTTGAAAGAGCAAGATTTAAAGCATTTTTAAGTCTTTCTTTGTTATCTCCCACAACGGTCTGATAATATACATTAATTCCAAGCAAAGAAAGCTCCTCTGCTAAAAATTTTGCATCAGTATTTAAAATTTCTCCCAGCAACAGCTCTGTGCCGACAGAAAGAATTTCTGCATTCATACTTTTTCCCTTTCTGATTTTATTTATAAAATTCAAGCTTTAGGATAGATTTCAATAAGTTCAACACCCGAAATTGCCTCCTCTATCAAGCCCTCAACATCAAGTACAGCCTCGGTTTTTTCAACATTTTCAAGCTTTGGATTTGTGGTAGGATGCTTTGGTGTAAAGACTGTGCAACAATCCTCATAAGGAAGAATTGAAGTTTCAAATGCACCAATCTGCCTTGAACGCACTATGATTTCCTCCTTGTCCATGCCTATAAGTGGGCGCAAGACAGGCATGGAAACCACAGAATTTGTCACATTTAAAGCTGCTATTGTCTGGCTTGCCACCTGACCAACACTCTCACCTGTAATAAGCGCCATAGAGCGGTTTTTCTTCGCAAGTCTTTCGGCTATTCTCATCATGAAACGACGCATAATAAGGGTCATATGCTCCTCAGGGCAGTTGTCCCTTATAGCAAGCTGAATTTGGGTAAAAGGCACCACATATAAATTCACCTTTGTGGTATATTCCGCAAGAATTTCTGCAAGCTTTATAACCTTTTCCTTTGCTCTGTCACTTGTGTAAGGAAAAGAAAAAAAGTTAACAGCGTCAATTTCCACTCCTCTTTTTGCTATCATGTGCCCTGCCACAGGACTGTCAATTCCTCCCGAAAGCAAAAGTGTTGCCTTATTGGAAGTGCCGATTGGCATTCCGCCCTGACCTGCAAGCTTTTTCTCCACACAATACACATAAGCGGCAAAATCCCTTATTTCCACTTTAATTGTCACCTCAGGATCATGCACATCTACAATAAGTCCATCACACTCAGAGTGAAGATATCCTCCCACCTCCATGGCTATTTGTATTGAATTTAAAGGAAATTTTTTATCCGAGCGTTTTGCCTCTACCTTGAATTTTTTACCGCACACAAGTTCATCTTTGCAATATTCTTTTGCGGCAAGCTTTATTTTTTCTATGTCCTTTTCAACAACGCAGGCTCTTGTCACCGAAACAATTCCAAAAACCTTTGTTAATCTGTTTATGACAGCATTGATTTTTTCCTTTTCCTCTACCTCAATATAAATAGTTGCCTGAAGCACTCTAACCTTTACTTTTGAAATATTTTTTACTGAATTTATAATATTATTCACAAGTACCTTTTCAAATCTGGCACGATTTCCACCCTTTAGAATTATCTCGCCATATTTTACTAAAATTATTTCCTCCATGTATTTTCTCCTTTAGTATTGATTTTATAGTATTTATTTAAAAAACAATTTATTTGCGTTATCTCTTAAAATATTTATTTTGTCCTGCTCGCTGATAAGGGCATATTCTATTCTGCCTCTCTGAAAGCCTGCGGCGTATGTATCGGTTCCGAAAAGAATTTTCTCAGAGCCTACACGCTCTACAACATATTCTATGCCCATATTCTTAGAGCTTGCTATTCCCGATGTGTCAACATACACATTTTTATGTTCTGAAAATTCAATGGCATTTGCGTAAGATTCTTCAGAATACGAGCCCATATGTGCCATAATAAAGGTTACATCAGAATATTTGTTTGCAACCGGCAAAATATAGTCTGCATCGGTTTCAGGATGTATCTGCACTATTGCCTTATGCTCTTTGGCAAAAGAAAAAAGCTTGTCGGCATATTCTATTACGCTATACTTATGACAGACAGGATGAAGCTTTATTCCGACGCATTTTTTGCTCTCTAGCATCTTGTCCGCCTGTCGGAAGGTGTTTTCATTTCTTGGGTCTATAACCACCCATTGATAAAGATTTTCTATTTCTTTGGAAAGATTTTTCATATACTCATTTTCTTCTTCTATAAGCTCAGTTGAGAGAACCGATGCAAAGGTGGAGCAAAGCATCTTTTCTATGCCTGCAACTTTGTTTATTTTCATTAAATTTTCTAATGTTGCAGTATATAGCTTACTGTCGGGAGATGAGTCAAATTTTGTTCCATGATTAATATGTGTATGTGAATCTATTGCAATAATTTTTTCCATTTTATTTTCCCCTTTTCAAATATTTAAAAACAAAATAAAAAAAACACTTTTTTCTGTAATAATTTTACCATAAATCTCTTATAAGAGTCAACATTAATTACATAAATGTAAAATTCTTTTTGTTAATATTTAAAATTGTACAAATTTCTTTATCTATTCCATAACTTTGGACATTCATGAATGTCGCCTACAAAAAATATTAATCATTTCCCCAAAAAACTAATAAAAACCTTGCCATAAGGGAGATTTCAAAAAGGGGCACTCCCCTTTTTGTCGTTTAGGGGTTTGGGGGATGTGATGCCCCCAAAACCTTTGCTTCTTTTCAGTTATGAAAGAAGAATTAATTTCATAACAAAAACTTACATATTCAAAAAATTAGTCACCAATAAAGATAAATAAACAAATCCACTTCACTCCTTGAATTTTAAAAAATCCCGAAAAATATTTTTCGGGATTTTTTAAA
>JAZURZ010000054.1:0-7052 GCA_045606465.1 Clostridia bacterium
GGCTCAATGAAGGGCAGAACAATGTATATAATCCCCTATTCAATGGGACCTGTCGGCTCACCCTTCTCAAAGATAGGCATTGAGCTTACCGACAGTATCTATGTTGTACTCAACATGGCAATTATGACAAGAATCGGAAAAGCTGTTATGGAACAGCTTGGCGACAGCGCAGATTTTGTTAAGTGTCTGCACTCTAAAAAGGACGTAAATCCCGACGAAAGATATATCGTACACTTCCCTCAGGATTCTACAATCATGTCCATTAACTCAGCATACGGCGGAAACGTATTGCTCGGCAAAAAGTGCTTTGCTTTGAGAATTGCGTCCTACCTTGGCAAAAACGAAGGCTGGATGGCAGAGCATATGCTAATCTTAGGTCTTGAAAATCCTAAAGGCGAGGTTAAGTACATTTGTGCTGCTTTCCCATCTGCTTGCGGAAAGACCAACCTTGCAATGCTTATTCCTCCCGAATATCTCAAGGAAAAGGGCTATAAAGTATGGACTGTAGGCGATGACATTGCATGGCTCAGAATCGGTCCTGATGGAAGACTTTACGCTATCAACCCCGAGGCAGGTTTCTTTGGTGTTGCACCGGGAACAAGCGAAAAGACCAACTTTAACGCTCTTGCTGCAACCAAGAAGAACACAATCTTCACAAACGTTGCAATCAACAAAGACGACAACACAGTTTGGTGGGAAGGACTTGATAAAAATCCTCCCGAAAATTGCATAGAATGGACAGGTAAAGAGGTTAATGGCAAGACCTATTCTGAAAAGCTTGCTAACCCCAACTCAAGATTTACCGCTCCTGCAATAAATTGCCCCTGCATTTCATCTGAGTTTGAAAATCCTCAAGGTGTGCCCATCAGCGCAATCGTATTTGGCGGAAGACGTGCAAAGACTGCTCCGTTGGTTTATCAGGCAAGAGATTGGCAGCATGGTGTATTTGTTGGTGCTACAATGGCATCTGAAACTACCGCTGCAGCTGCAGGTGCAGTAGGCGTTGTAAGACGTGACCCCATGGCTATGAAACCATTTGTTGGCTATAATATGGCAGACTACTTTGGACATTGGTTGGATATGGGCAAAAAGATTGACCCTGATAAGGCTCCTAAAATCTTCCATGTTAACTGGTTCAGACAGGACGATGAAGGCAACTTCATGTGGCCAGGATTTGGTGATAATATGCGTGTATTGTTGTGGATTCTTGACCGTTGCGAAGGAAAAGCTGGCGCTGTTGAAAGCCCAATCGGTTATCTTCCCACATTAAATGACATTGACATCACAGACCTTGACATGGATATGGAAGTGTTAAAGGAATTGCTCACAGTTGATAAAGATGTATGGCTCGAAGACGTTGAAGATGCAAAGAAATATTTTGCACAGTTCGGCGACAGACTTCCTTCTGAAATTTCCCAAGAGCTTGCGAGACTTGAGGCTAATTTGAGGAAATAATTTAATCAAAACTGATACTGTACCCGACTTTTCATAAAAAAGTCGGGTGCAATATTTTCTTTAATAACAGGAGGCTTGAAATGTGCACACTTGCAAACTTTTTGAAAAATTACGATACCATAATATTTGACATGGACGGGGTTATCACTCAGGAGCAAAACTATTGGACTGCTGCAGCCCTCACAGTCTGGGAATTTTTATATTCTAAAAATTATTATGGTTCTTTTATTTTGGATGCACCCACCCTTTTTGAAAATTGTCGTGATATACGAAGCAAAATTTTTCTTGACGATGAGCTTATCACTCTTTTAAAAGGCAAAGGAGTAAATAGCAATTGGGATTTGGCATACATAACATTTGCAACAATTATGATAAATGACGGTGACCTTTCAAAATCCCTTTTGACTGCACAAAGCTACAACAATAATATTCTTTGGGAATATCCCATAATTGCAAAAAAGCTTTCCGAAAAGATAAATATAGATTGCAAACGAAATGGTGAGCTCTGGAAAAATATGCAAAGCTGTTTTCAGGAATGGTTTTTAGGCGATAAGATTTTTTTAAAAAAATACAACAAAAAGCCCATCCTTTCAGGAAAATCAGGCTTGTGCTACAAGGAGCTTCCTTTAATTGACCCAAAAAAACTCGTTGAAATTTTTAAAGCTTTATCCTCAAAAGGTACTCGCCTTTGTATAGCCACGGGAAGACTTTTAGATGAGGCCTTAATTCCCCTTTCAAATTTCGGAATATATGATTACATCGACAAAAACCACATAATCACTTATGATTTCGTAGTTAATGCCGAAAAGAAATTCTCAACAAATCTTACCAAGCCTCACCCATATATGTTCCTTAAAGCCATGTTGGGTGCAGATTACCCTGATGATAAGCTTTTGTCGGGAGATTTTGACAAAGAAAAGCCCAAAAAAACTCTCGGTGTGGGTGATGCAGGTGCGGATATTTTATCTACTCACGGCTCGGGCATGGATTTTTGTGCTGTCCTTACGGGAGTTTCAGGAAAGGCTGCAAAAAGCTATTTTGAAGAAGAAAAAGCAGAATATATATTAGACAGTCTTGAAAATTTCTTAAATTAAAAAAATATAATATTAAGAAAGGTCAGACAAAACTTGATTTTATTAAGCTTTTGTCTATGAAAAATGTTATGGAAATAAAAATAACTACTCCCCTTACAAAAGAAAAAATATCCTCACTTAAAGCAGGCGACAGCGTGCTTATTTCGGGAGTGATTTATACTGCTCGCGATGCAGCACATAAAAGAATGTTTGAAAATTCCGAAAATGGTTTCCCTGTTGATTTAACTGACCAGATTATTTACTACGCAGGCCCCTGCCCTGCAAAGCCAGGCGAGGTAATAGGCTCATGCGGCCCTACCACATCGGGTAGAATGGATGTATATACCCCACTTCTTTTAGATAATGGTCTTGCAGGAATGATTGGCAAGGGAGCACGAAACAAATCGGTTACAGATGCAATAAAACGTAATAAATGTGTATATTTTGGTGCAATCGGCGGTGCGGGAGCATTAATTGCAGACTCAATAAAATCCTCAAGCGTTGTAGCCTATAACGACCTTGGTACCGAGGCAATACACCGCCTTGTAGTAGAGGACTTCCCCGCTATAGTTCTTACCGACTGCGAAGGAAATGACCTTTATGAAATAGGACAAAGCTCCTATAAAAAAATATAACATGAGTTTTTTTGAATAATTATTCATTTTATGCATATTTTTATTAATTTCCACAAAAAAACACTTTTTTGTCAAAAACTATTGCTATTTACTTGAAAATTTGATATTATATCTAATGTATGTTTTTTGATGGAGGAATATTAAATGGATTTTTGGAATACTCTTGTATTTGAATTTGAGAGAACCTTTATAACAGGAAATCGTTGGAAAATGTTTTTAGATGGCATAGAGGTAACTTTATATTTGTCACTTTTTTCAGTAATCCTCGGCCTTGCATTGGGTATATTTCTCGCACTTGGCAAGCTTTCCAAAATACGCCCTATACGTTGGTTTTGTAACACATATATTGACATAATCCGTGGCACTCCCACAATGGTTCAAATATTAATCATTTATTTTGTAATATTTGCTTCAATAAATATTGACAGACGCCTCGTAGCAATAATTGCTTTTGGAATAAACTCAAGTGCATATGTCGCAGAAATTATACGAGGCGGCATTCTTTCAATAAATAAAGGGCAAACAGAAGCAGGACGCTCCCTTGGACTTTCTGCAGGTCAAACCATGTGCCACATTGTCCTTCCCCAGGCAATTAAAAATATTTTGCCAGCACTCGGAAATGAATTTATTGTACTTGTTAAGGAAACTGCAGTAATAGGATATGTTGCAAAAATAGACCTTACAGCAGCAGCTTTAAGCGTTCAGGCAAAAACCTACAGTTATGTAATGCCCCTTATAGCAGTTGCAGTAATTTACTATGTCATTATAAAAATACTGACCATTCTGCTTAATATTTTAGAAAAACGCCTACGTGCGTCCGACTTAAGATAGGAGGAAATAAATCCAATGATTAAAGTAAAAGGTCTTTATAAAAGCTTTGGAAAATTAAATGTCATCATGGGAGTTGACGAACATATAAAAAAGGGCGAAAAGGTAGTTGTTATAGGTCCTTCAGGTTCGGGAAAAAGTACATTTTTAAGATGTCTTAATCTTCTGGAGGTTCCCACCAAGGGCGAAATTTACATAAATGATGAGCGTATAAATGACCCTCATGTCGATGTAAATTCTATCAGAGAAAAAATGGGAATGGTTTTTCAGCAGTTTAATCTTTTCCCCCATCTTACCATTATGGACAACATAACCCTGGCACCTATCAAGGTTAAAAAAATGTCACGTGCTGATGCAGAAAAAAAGGCTTGTGAGCTTTTGGAAAGAGTTGGTCTTTTAGATAAAAAGGACGCATATCCCGCACAGCTTTCGGGCGGTCAGCAACAACGTATAGCTATAGCAAGAGCTCTTGCTATGGATCCCGAAATTATGCTTTTTGACGAGCCCACATCCGCTCTTGACCCCGAAATGGTAGGCGAGGTTTTAGGAGTTATGAAGGATTTGGCAGACGCTGGCATGACCATGGTTGTGGTTACTCACGAAATGGGCTTTGCAAAGGAAGTTGCGTCAAGAGTTCTTTTCATGGACAACGGAGTAATTGTGGAGCAAGGCAAGCCCGATGATTTGTTCTCAAATCCTCAGAATGAAAGAACAAAAGCTTTTCTAAGCAAGGTTTTATAAATAAAAATTAATTTTGTATAATATCCCTTTCACGGGTGTTATAATATAAAAAAATAGGCACTTATGCCAAATTTCAGGAGGTATTTTACTATGAAAACAACTTTTAAAAAGACATTTGCTTTGGCAATAGCTGCAGTTTTGTCAATCGGCGTATTGTCAGGCTGTCAAAAGGATGAAGATGCAATTGTAATGGGTACAAATGCAGAGTTCCCTCCTTTTGAATTTATCGCTGACGATGGCGAAGGTATTGTAGATGATTTCGATGGCATCGACATTGCAATTTCTCAAAAGATTGCAGAAAAATTAGGCAAAAAGCTGGTTATTGAAAATATGCAGTTTGAAGGCTTGGTTGCATCAGTTCAGTCAGGTAAGATTGACTTTGCAGCAGCTGGCATGACAGCAACAGACGAGCGCAGAGAAAGCGTTGATTTTTCTGATACATATTTTGTTGCAGAGCAGGTTATGGTTGTAAGAGAAGACTCTAATATCGAAAAGGCTGAAGACCTCAAAAACGCTTCAATGGTAGGCGTAGTTTTAGGTTACACAGGCGATGCAATCGTTACTGACGACCTTGCAATCGGTGAGGACAAAATTCTTCGTGTAAGCCGTGGCATCGATGGCGTTCAGGAAGTTAAGAATGGTAAGCTTGATGCAATGGTAATTGACTCAGCTACAGGTATTGCACTTGCAGCAGAAAATGGCCTTAAGGTTGTAAAAGACGAAGCAGTTTTTGCAGCTGAAGAATATGCAATCGCAGTTCAGAAGGGCAACACTGAACTTCTTGAAACTATCAACAGCGTTTTGGCCCAAATGAAAGAAAATGGCGAAATTGATGCACTTGCAGTAAAATATAACGGTTGATATTTTTAAAAACAAATTAATAAGGCGTATTTAAAAGCATCTTATACAAGGGTTTTAAATACGCCTTGTTTTTTAAAAAAATGGGAGGTATCCTCTTGAAAAACAAGCGAAAAAAACTACAGACTTCAAGGCTTTTGATTGCAATAGGTGCAGTTGTTGTTTTTATGATAGGCTTTTCTTTAAACAGTCTTATTGATTTTGAAAAATCAAATGAAAAAATTCAAAATCAGACTTCTTTTGAAGACACTCAAAAAAACAACGAAAAAACAAAAACAGAGATTGGCACCTTTTTTTATAAAAACAACGAAAAGGTTTCTAAAGAGCCTGATTATGACGGAAATGACGTTATGGAAATACGCTCCGACGAAAAGGGGAAATTTCTTATAAATCATGCAAAGGGCTTTGCCCTCCAATTTCCCGCCGATGCAGAATTTGATTTTTCTGTCTCACAGGAATACATTAAAGCAAAAAATGATGATGTAACCATTGTTGTATCCAAGGAATATACACCCTATACCGATGGTAGCTATACCCGCACTTATGTAAAGGAGTATCTTCACAAGTTTTTGCTTAATGATAAATTCATGCAAAACAACAGAATAACACTCCATAAAGACGCCATTGAATACATAAATGGCAATTGGGTGCAGGTGGTAGCTCTTTCAAGAACGCCTGCCCCCGACAGCGAGGTAGAATATAATTCATATGTATATGCTTATATTTATACAGGCACTACTATGTTTTATCGCATAATGTTTAAAGCAAGAAACTACGACGATGCTCTTATCGACACAGTTTATCGTGCCCTTTATTCCTTCGATGGCAATATACAAAGGAAGGGACAAGTTGGCAATTTCACTAATTTTAATCCTGTGCTTCCTAAAAACTGGTCTGGTGAAACCCGCAAGTTTTATGATGAACTTGCAAATGGGAACAAAATTAAATGGGGAATTTATCAACCTCACAATGTAAGAAATGCTGACCTTTCCCAAACTATTGCTTTAGAAGAAAAGCTTGACTATCGTTTTGATGGGGTTTTAGAATATTTGTATTTCGGTGAGGAGCTTCCAATCGAGGGTATGCAGCTTGCTTATGAAGACGGAAAAATTATTGAGCTTACTCTTCAGACCTCTACTGTAATGAATGAGGACTTAGATGGCTACAACCCCGTCTTTGACATTATAGATGGCATAAGAGATGACGAAATTTATGATTTGGCTGAAAAAATCAAGGCGTACTCCCACCCCATTCTTTTCAGACTCAATAACGAAATGAACTCCGATTGGACAAGCTATGGCGTGAGTGCTTGCCTTAATGACCCTGAAATATATGTGGGACTATGGCAAAAATTTTATAATATTTTCCAAGAGGTGGGAGTGGATAATGCCATCTGGGTATTCAACCCTAACGACGAAAGCTTTCCTCCCCATGGCTACAATGCCACAATGGCATTTTATCC
>JAZURZ010000055.1:0-9125 GCA_045606465.1 Clostridia bacterium
AACAAAAGCAGAAAAGGAAAACTATTTGAATGTATTAAACTATTCGCCTGAAACAATAGATATATTTTCGCAAAAAAAGAAAAAATAAAACATTTAAAAAGAGAATATTTGTAGTAAAACAAACAAGCGTATATTTATTTTGTAGCTTATATTGCATCGTTTATTCGGGAGGATGGGCTCTATCCTCCCCTACAAAAATAAATCATATACAATCTTTACTTTACTAAAATATTCTCTTATAATTTTTTAAATTTTATCCTAATTTAAATATGTCTTCTTGTTTTGCTTTTATAATTTCAACATTTGAATTCTTTAAAACATCAAAAAACATATCCAAGACAATTTTTTCGGTTGCAAAGTGTCCTGCATCTATTATTGAAAAATTGTCGCTTGCATAATCAATACAGGTATGATACTTTAAATCTCCGGTAATTATTGTGTCTGCTCCAAGCTCTATTGATTTTTGGATAAGATCTGATGAACTTCCCGATCCTATTGCAACCTTTTCTATTATTTGCAAATCATTTCCGCTATATCTTACAAAAGGTATATCAAGAATTTTTTTGACTTGTTCTAAAAATAATTCCAGGGTGGTTTTTTCAATATAACCAATTCTGCCAAGCCCGGCATTTTTGTTTTCTTGTTTTGGTTCAATTACAGTGCTATTTTTTAAAAAAAACATATCTGAAAGCGTTTTGTTTATGCCATCAGGAGCAGCGTCCATATTAGTATGAGCAGCATAAAGAGCAATTTTATTTTCTGCTGCACGAAGAAGAATTTTTCCCTGCACAGATTGGGAATTTATCTGCTTTAAACCTGAAAAAACAAAGGGATGATGAGAAATTATAAGGTCAACATCTTTTTTTATTGCCTGCAAAAGAATATCTTCAGTGACATCAACAGATAAAAGCACTTTTTTTACTTCCCTTTCAAAATCACCCAAAATAAGACCGGGATTATCCCACTCACAAGCAAGATTTTTGGGATAGCTTCTTTCTATTATTTCAATTAAATCCTTTAAAATCATGGTCATATACTCTCCAATTCCTTTAAAAAATCTGTGTATTTTTTTATTAAATTTTCATCTTTGGTTGATGATTTAATAAGCCCGTCCTTTATTTTTGTAAATTCTCTTTTCTTTTTATCCTTTAAAGCATAAAAATATTTATGATCCAAAAGATAAGGAGGAATATGCAAAGAAAATTCATTTTCAAAATTATATGGTACGCCATTTTTTGCTATAATTAAATTATAGACCTTATGCCCTTCAATGGAAATATCTTCTTTTATTATTGAAAAATTGTTTTCTGACAGCCATTTTCTCAAAACATCCTGAGAGTTCATAGGCTGCAATATAAGATATTTTGCAGAGCGTATCTTTTTTTCATCATCAGAAAGAATAGTGGTTATTAATTCTCCCCCCATGCCTGCAATTATGATACTTTCTGCTTCGTTTTCCTCAATTACAGAGATGCCTCCCCCAAGTCTTAGTTCAATTTTATCAGAAAGATTATATTTTTCTATATTGCCTTTTGCAATCATCAAAGGTCCTTTTCTTAAATCTGTTGCTATGGCATAATCTATTTTGTTATTACGGGCGAGGGATATGGGTATATATGCATGGTCTGTACCAATATCTGCAATTGTGCGTGTATAAATATTCATTAAAATCATTTCAAGTCTTGGAGTAAGCATAATTTTTTTTAAAACCCTTTTCTTAAGTTATAAATCATTTTATCCACAGGTGTGGATAAAATAAAAATTGTTAAAAATAAGTTAAATGCTATAATATTTTATGTTATCCACAATGTTTGGCAAAAAAATGTGTATAAAAGAGGTGTTTTTTGTCGAAAAACCTCATAAAAAAATGTAAACCAAGAAAATTTAGGTAAAATCAAGGAAATTTACTTTTTTGTTTTCCTCAAAACCTGTGGATAACTGCGTGGATTAAGTGGATAAGTGCCCAAAAAATAGGATAGACAAGCCATTTTTAAAGTGAACAACTATTTTTTGGGGTGTTGATAACTTTTAAAATGGTTTACATAATTTGATATGTCAAAAACAATTTCATAATTATGAAATTTATGTGTAATTTTTATGTAACAGGGATAAAATAATTAAACTTTTTTAATATATAGCCTGTACCTGTAATATATCCAGGTACAGGCTATATTTGTTTTATTTTATAATATCAGTTCCCATAAAAGGTTTTAAAGCGTCAGGAATGGTTACGCTTCCATCCGCATTTTGGTAATTTTCAAGAATTGCAGCAACAGTTCTTCCTACTGCAAGACCTGAGCCATTGAGGGTATGAACAAATTGTGCCTTATCCTTGGGATTGCGCTTAAATTTAATATTTGCACGTCTTGCCTGATAGTCCTCAAAATTTGAACATGAGGAAATTTCAACATAGCGTCCATAGCTTGGCATCCATACCTCAATATCATATGTCTTAGCAGAGGAAAAACCTAAGTCGCCGCTTGAAAGACACACAACTCTGTAAGGCAAGCCAAGACCTTGCAAAAGCTTTTCAGCATCATTTGTAAGGCTCTCAAGCTCTTCATAGCTTGTTTCGGGGTCTGCAAATTTAACAAGTTCTACTTTATTGAACTGATGCTGACGGATAAGACCTCTTGTATCCCGACCTGCAGAGCCTGCCTCTGCACGGAAACATGCAGAATATGCGCAATATTTAATAGGAAGAGAATTTCCATCAAGAATTTCATCTCTGTGAAGATTTGTAACAGGAACCTCTGCTGTAGGGATCATGAAAAATCCATTATTTGCAACCTTAAATGCATCTTCTTCAAATTTAGGAAGCTGACCTGTTCCTGTCATTGATGCACGATTTACCATGTATGGAGGGAAAATTTCAGTATAGCCTGACTCGGTTGTATGAGTGTTTAAAAAATAGTTAATTACTGCACGCTCAAGTCTTGCACCAAGACCTTTATAGACAGTAAATCTTGAACCGGAAATTTTTGCGCCACGGTCAAAATCAAGAATGTCAAGATTTATGCCAATATCCCAGTGTGCTTTAGCCTCAAAATCAAATTTGGTAGGCTCACCGAATTTACGAAGCTCAACATTTTCAGAATCGTCTGCTCCTTCGGGAACACTTTCGTTTGGAATGTTGGGAATTTTGAGCATGAAATCACGCAATTCCTCGTCAATTTTTGAAATTTCGGCATCATCTTCTTTAATTTCATCCGAAAGCTTTCTCATTTCGGCAAAAATTTCGTCGGTATTCTCCCCCGCTTTTTTCATAGCAGGAATTTTTTTGGTAATTTCATTTTGTGAGGCTTTTTTCTTTTCAGCATCGGAAAGTAGTTCACGACGCTTTTTATCAAGCTCAATAGCGGGAGAAATATCTAAGGGATTATTTCTCTTTTTTAATGCCTCAATAATTTTTTCGGGTTCAGTTCTTAAAATTTTAATGTCTAACATTGTAAATCATTCCTTTCTTTATTTTAAAAGCCTATTTTGTCTTTTTAACTAAAATATCATAAAATATTTTTTGTTGTTCAGTAAGGTCCTCAACCACTATTGTAGAAAGAAGTTCGCGGGACTTGGTTTTCTTCCAATTATAAAGAAGTCTATATACCTCTAAAAGGGTATTATTATTGGTTGTTTCCTTTGATAAAATTTCGGATTGTGCAGTCAGTTCCTCGTTTTTTTGCTTTAGCGATTCGTTCTCAGCCATAAGAATGGTATTTTGCTCTAAAAGAAGACGATTGTCCTCGCTTAGTTGAGCCGCCTTTTCGGTTATGCTTGCAGTTGTAGCAGCATCAGATTGAATAGGCTGATTTTTTTGCACATTGCTCTGAGCAAAAAATGAAATTATAATCATTATTATAGCAACTACGAAAATGAGTCCAGTGTATAAAAACAAGGAACGATTGCTATTAGTGTTATTGTTATTATTGCTGGTCATAGAAATATCTCCTTTAAAATGTAACAATTTTAACGAATGTATAAAATAATTGCAAATTTCAGTTTTAAAGAAAAACACAAAAAACCGATGTAATTTTATTAAAAATGTTTTATACAAGGTTTAAAGGTCAATTTTAAGCTTCCATAAAATGGTAAAACTTTAATTAAATATTGAAAAGTGATAAAATTCTTTCCAAATCCTCATTTCCATAATATTCAATTTCAATTTTTCCTTTTTTAGCGCCGCTTTGTATTTTTACCTTTGTTCCCAGACCTTGCTCCAATCGATTTTTTATTCTTTCGATTTCAATATCATATGCAGATATAGGCTCGACTTTTTCTTTTTTTACCTTTTGAAGATCTTTTGCAAGCTTTTCTGCTTGTCTTACATTGAGACCATCATCAATAATTCTATTCAAAAGAAATTCTCTGAGCACAAAACCTTCTAAAGAAAGAATAGCTCTGGCGTGTCCTTCTGAAATTTCGCCTGAAATCAGATATTTTTGTAAATCATCTTCAAGAGATAAAAGACGAAGAGAGTTAGCAACGGCACTGCGGCTTTTGCCGATGCGCTTGCTTATCTCATCTTGCGTAAGATTATATTCTTCTATTAAAGATTTGTAACCCAAAGCTTCTTCAATGGGGTTTAAATCCTCCCTTTGAAGATTTTCAATAAGCGCAACTTCGGTTATAGTCTGAGGAGAATAATCTTTAATTACTGCAGGAATAACCAAAAGCCCTGCCTTCTTTGCAGCACGCCAACGCCGTTCTCCCGCAACAATGCTAAAAAGCCCGTTGTCTGATTTGACAACCACAATTGGCTGGATAAGTCCATGCTCTTTAATGGATTGCGCAAGAACATCTAACTTATCTTTATCAAATGTTTTTCTTGGTTGGTTTTTGTTAGGCTCTATTTGAGTAATTTTAAGCTCAACAACTCCATTTTCAATGCTGCTTGGGTTTTCTTCGTTAAAAAGAACATTTAAGCCCTTTCCTAAGCCTTTTTTTGCCATTTTTGTGTCCCCTTTCTATCTTAAAAATATATAAAATTTTATTTTTAAGAGTTATTTTTTATTAATTCCTGCGACAAAGCAAAATATGCCTCAGCACCCTTTGATGTAATATCATATTTAATTATAGGTTCACCAAAGCTGGGCGCCTCTGAAAGACGAATGTTTCTTGGAATTAAGGTATTATAAACCTTATCCGGAAAATATTTTTTTACTTCATCTAATACTTGCTGCGACAAGTTTGTTCTTGAATCGAACATTGTTGCAACAATTCCCTCAATTTCAAGCCCTGAATTAGAGGTTTTTTTCACATTTCTTATTGAATTTATAAGCTGAGAAAGCCCCTCTAAAGCATAATATTCGCATTGAATTGGTATCAAAACGGAATTGCTTGCAGTTAAAATATTAATTGCTATCATTCCCAAAGCAGGAGGAGAGTCAATTATAATATAATCATAGTCGTCCTTTACTTTATTAAGAGCTTCCACAAGAATATATTCTCTGTTTTCCTCTGATGCAAGTTCGATTTCTGCGGCAGAAAGCTCAGGAACAGAAGGAATTATAGATAAATTTCTATATTTTGTACGAATTATAGCTTTTTGAGTGTTTTGAGAATCTATAAGACAATCATAAATTGATAATTCAAAACTATCCTTTTCAACGCCAAGACCGCTTGTGGTGTTCCCTTGAGGGTCGCAATCTATAATAAGCACTTTTTTGCCCTTATACGCAAGACATGCAGAAAGATTAACCGCAGTAGTTGTTTTACCAACACCGCCTTTTTGGTTGGTAATTGCTATTATTTTTGACATAAACTGTTTTATCCCTCCTTTTTTAAAAAATTAAATAAAAATATATTTTATAAAATGTGTTTTGTAAGTATGTAATTATTATATCACAAATAAAAATGCTTGCTCGCAAGGGCATTTTTAAGAAGTGATACAATTTTACATGAGTCCCCTAAGGGGACAACAAGCGAAAGCCTGTAAAAACTCGCAAAACGAGTTTTCATGTAATTATTATACCATAAGTAAAAATGCTTGCTTGCAAGGGCATTTTTACGCAGCCGTCAATATTGCAGAATGTACCAAGTACATTGGCGACGAAGTCGCAAAGGCTTGCCGTGCAAGACTTTCTGCATATATTATACCATACTTTTTATAAAAAGCCAAACAAAAAATAATTTTTTTTGAAATTTTACAAAAAAACCAAAAATTATTCCTCTTAATCTTCCTGAGGGAAAGAAGAGCCTTTTGTTACAACTGTCAGCACAAATTTGGGCAAAGCACTCATTCTGAATATGCGAGAGGGCTGCTTTATAAGACGATAAAGCCACTCAAGACCCAGGCTACACCATTTGTCAGGGGCACGCTCAACCTCGCCTGCTATGACATCAAGGCAACCGCCAACTCCCATAAATACTCGTGCGTTTGTTTTTTTGCTGTTTTTTGCAATCCATTTTTCCTGAGCGGGAGCACCAAGGCACACAAAAACAATATCTGCACGGGATTCATTTATTTGGCGAATAATTTCAGGCTCGTCCTCGGCTTTAAAATAGCCATGATGAGTTCCCACAATTTGTATAAAGGGATATTTTTTTGAAAGATTGTGACTTGCAAGCTCACCAACCCCTTCACGTCCGCCAAGAAGAAAAAGCTTATGACCGCTTTTTGCGATTTTTTCAATTACTTTGCAGGCAATGTCGTAGCCTGCGGCACGCTCCTTTATTGGATTTTGCAAAAACCTTGAAGCATACACAACACCTATTCCATCTGCAGTGAGAAGGTCGGCAGAATTTAAAATATTTTTAAATTCCTCATCCTTATAAGCCTTCATAATTATTTCGGAGTTAGGAGTGAAAATATGATGGGGACGATTTTCTTCCAGCATATCAAAAATTGCATCACAAGCCTCCGAAACTGTCACCTTATCAATATTAACGCCAAGTATATTTACCTTTTTCATAAGTAACTACCACCCTTTAATTTTTTCTTTATTTAGAAAAGTGAAATCTGACTTGAGTCTTCTTTTTTTAAAAAACTTCCCGCTGCAGGAATGTTTTTTGCCTTATAATGATTAAGGTCTTCAAGACCACAGTCAGAAGCTTTTGTAAGCCTTATCATTTTAGCGCCTTTTTTTGTAAGCTTCATAACACTTACCCCTTGCGAGGACTTGGTTGCCTTTAGAGGTATTTGCTCTGAGGAAACCATTATGACCTTGTTGTTGTCTGCAAATGCCACGATATTTTCGTCTTGTGCAAGATAAAGTGCAGAACAGATTGGAGATTTATCCGAGTATGCAGAAATAAGCTTTCTTCTGTTTGCTTTGGTCTGGTATGCATTAAAGTTTACCTTTGCTATTTTTCCGTTTTCAAAGCCAAATAGCATAAGACCCAAATAGTCGGTAGTAACAACGGTGTAGATTATTTTCTCATCCTGTTCAAGCCCCAAAACTCCAGGCAAATATTCTCCCATAGCTGCCACTTTCGAGTCGGGAAGGTCATAGGTTTTCATTTTGTAAGCACAAGCCTTGTCAGAGAAGAATACAAGCTCGCTTGCGTTAGTTGCCTCAATGGTCAGCAAAACGCTGTCGCCCTCTTTTAGTTTGTGGTCAACAGTTGTGGAGCGTAAGGAAATTAAGGGAACCTTCTTAATGTAGCCCTCCTTGGTCACAAAAATGGTAAGAGGATAGTCCTCAACGTGGTCATTCTCGCAATACACTTCGGTTTCGGAATCCATAACAAGCTCGGTTTTTCTTGGCTTTCCATATTTTTTGGAAATTGCGGCAAGCTGCTTTGAAATAAGCTTTTTAACCTCACGGTCGCTTGCGAGAATTTTTTCGAGTTCTGCAATTTCCTCCAAAAGCTTTTCAATTTCAGCAGTTCTGTTTAAAATGTATTCACGGTTTAAGTTGCGAAGCTTAATTTCCGCAACATATTCTGCCTGAATTTTGTCTATCGAAAAGCCCTGCATAAGGTTTGGAACAACGTCGGATTCAAGCTCGGTGTGGCGGATTATGCTTATTGCTTTGTCAATGTCTAATAATATCTTTTTAAGACCTGTAAGAAGATGAAGCTTTTCGCTCTTTCTGTCAATATCAAACTTGAGTGAATTTTTTATGCAACCCATTCTGAAAAGTATCCACTCATGCAAAATTTCCTTAACTCCCATAACCTTGGGTACATTTTTGATAAGTACATTGAAGTTGCAGCTGAAGCTGTCCTCCAATGGAGTTAGCTTAAAGAGCTTTAGCATAAGTGCATCAGGGTCGGTGCCACGCTTTAAATCTATAGTGATTTTAAATCCGTTAAGACCTGTTTCGTCACGTGCGTCTGCAATTTCTTTTAATTTATTTGCCTTTATAAGCTCCATTATTTTGCCTATTATTGCCTCGCAGGTGGTGGAGTAGGGGATTTGTGTAATTTCAATGCAGTTGTTTTTCTTGTCAAACTCATAAACTGCACGCATTTTAAAGCTTCCGCGGCCTGTGTTATATATCTCCTGCATCTGCTCTTTTGAATATAAAAGACGTGCGCCTAAAGGAAAATCAGGTGCAGGCATATATTCAATTATATCAGCATTTTCGTCCTTTAAGTATGCAATGGTGGCATCGCAGACCTCCTGAAGATTAAAGGAGCAAATATTACTTGCCATACCTACTGCTATACCTTGGTTGGGGTTTACAAGTATATTTGGAAATGCAACAGGGAGAAGGGTTGGCTCTTTCATTTCTCCGTCGTAATTATCCACAAAAGGAACAGTGTTTTTGTTTATGTCGCCAAAAAGCTCTGTGCAAATGGCGGCAAGACGCACCTCGGTGTATCTTGAGGCGGCAAATGCCATGTCACGTGAATATTGTTTACCAAAGTTACCTTGAGATTCTACTAAGGGGTGCAAAAGGGCACCATTACCCTCGGTAAGACGAACCATGGTTTCATATATTGCCATGTCACCATGAGGATTTAATTTCATGGTTTGTCCCACTACATTTGCCGATTTTGTAAGCTTTCCACCAAGTAAGCCCATTTTATACATGGTGTATAAAAGCTTTCTGTGAGCAGGTTTTAGGCCATCAATTTCGGGAATGGCACGGGAAACGATTACGCTCATTGCATATGGCATATAATTTTTTTCAAGAGTTTCACAAATTGGCTGTTCCGCTATAGGGGCAAGGACAATTTCC
>JAZURZ010000056.1:0-59320 GCA_045606465.1 Clostridia bacterium
TGGCTTGTGGGACGAGGTCAAGCGTTTTGAAAATCCGCATAAATATTATGTGGATATGTCTGAGGACTTGTGGAATTTAAAATACAATCTTTTAAAAAATTATAAATAGGAAAAGGATAATGGATACAAAAATAGTAAAAATCAATCCTGATAATATAGATGAAAAAATTATGCAGGATATGGGAAAAATAATATCGGACGGAGGGCTTGTAGCTTTTCCGACCGAGACAGTTTACGGTCTTGGAGCAAATGCTTTCTCGGCTGATAGCGTAGTGAAAATTTTTAATGCAAAGGGACGTCCGTCTGATAATCCTCTTATAGTCCATGTTTCATCTTTTGATGAAGTAAAAGAGGTGGCAAGAGAAATCCCTGATGCGGCAAGGCTTGTTTTTGATGCCTTTTCGCCAGGACCTATTACTCTGATTTTAAAAAAAGCGGCATTTGTACCAAGTGCAGTTACAGCTGGACTTGACACGGTTGCGGTGAGGATTCCCTCACATAAAATAGCACGTGAGCTTATAAAAAAAGCAGGGGTTCCAATTGCGGCACCGAGTGCTAATCGTTCAGGAAAACCAAGCCCCACAATGGCAGAACATGTAATAGCTGATATGAATGGAAGAATTGACGCTATAATAGATGGAGGCTCTTGCAGTGTAGGAGTGGAATCCACAATTCTTGATATGACTCTAAAACACCCCACAATATTAAGACCGGGAGATGTAACATATGAGGAACTAAAAAAGCTTTTGCCTGATGCTTTGATAGATGACCATGTTTTAAAGGCGGCGTCGGTAAATGCAGCGCCCAAATGCCCAGGCATGAAATATAAGCATTATGCTCCCGATGCAGAACTTTTTGTGGTGGAGGGAAGGCATGAGGCGGTAGCTAAAAAAATAAATTCACTTATAGCCGAAAACCCTGACAAAAAGGTGGGGGTTCTTGCTCTTGGGGATAAAAAATATAATGCCGATTTGGTTATAAATGCAGGGAGTGACAATCGTGAATATGCAAAACTTCTTTTTGCAGCCTTGCGTGAGTTTGACAAAAATGGTATAGATATAATATTTGCAGAATTTGTAATTGATGACGAGTATGCACTAACTGTCAAAAATCGCATTTACAAATCGGCAGCAAATAAAATAATAAAGGCAGATTAAAAATTAAAAGGAGTTAGTGGTTGTAAAGATGAACATATTGTTTGTATGCACAGGGAACACCTGCAGGAGTCCCATGGCGGCAGCGCTGATGAACAAGGAAGCAGAAAAAAGAAATCTTGATGTAAGAATTGAATCGGCAGGCGTTTTTGCTAAAGATGGTGAAAATGCAAGCTCTGAGGCAATAATTGCTATGTTGGAATATGGAATAGATTTGACCGGACATCATGCGCAGCCAATAAATCAGGAACTTGTAGAAAAAAGCGATTTAATTATTACAATGACACCTGCACATAAAATGGTTTTTGAGGGCATGGCAGGAGATAAGACCTATACTTTGGGAGAGTATGCGGGACTTGATTTTGACATAGATGACCCATTTGGCGGAGATGTTGAAGAGTATATGGAAACTGCCGCACAAATAGAAAAGGCAATTGTTAAAATGGCGGACCGCATAGAGAAAAATTTGTAGAGGGGAAAGCATGGAAATTTTACCTATGTGCAAAGAAGATGTAAGTGGACTTGCGGAGCTTGACAGAGAATGCTTTAGTGTACCGTGGTCAGAAAAATCTTTCTTTGATGAATCTGAAAATAAAATAGCTCATTACGTTGTTGCAAAGGACAAAAATCGTATCATAGGCTATGCAGGCTTCTGGCACGTGGCAGATGAAGCAGACATAACCAATATTGCAGTAGCAAAGGACTTAAGACGTCAGGGAATAGGCAAAAAGCTTTTGGAAGAGATTATAAAAAAGGCAAAAGAGCTTAAGCTTTCGCTTATGACATTAGAGGTAAGAGAGTCAAACTGTGCAGCAATAGAGCTTTATAAGCGTTATGGGTTTGAAGAAATCGGCAGAAGAAAAAGATATTATCATGACCCTGTGGAGGACGCTTTGATTATGACACTTTATTTTGGAGGAATATATGAATAAGCTGATTTTGGGAATAGAAAGCTCCTGTGATGAAACCGCTGCAGCAGTGGTGAGAAACGGGAGAGAGGTTTTGTCTAATGTAATTAATACCCAGATAGACCTTCATAAAAAATATGGCGGAGTGGTCCCTGAAATTGCATCACGAAAGCACATTGAAAGCGTAAATGCAGTAATTGACGAGGCACTTTCTAAGGCTTGCGTCACCATAGATGATATTGACGCTGTTGCAGTAACCTATGGACCGGGGCTTGTGGGTGCACTGCTTGTGGGCGTATCTACAGCTAAGGCTTATGCGTATGCAAGTAAAAAACCTTTGGTGGGAGTTCATCATATAAAGGGACATATCATGGCGAATTTTCTTGCGCATCCGGAACTCAAACCACCATTTGTGTGCCTGGTTGCGTCGGGAGGACACTCTCACATAGTAGAGGTCTCCGGCTATAACACATTAAAAATTCTTGGAAGAACAAGGGACGATGCAGCAGGCGAGGCTTTTGATAAAATTGCAAGGGTGTTGGGACTTGGCTATCCCGGAGGTCCATTAATAGACAAGCTTGCAAAGGAAGGAAACCCTGATGCAATAAAATTCCCAAGAGTCAGAATGGATGAAAATTCTCTTGATTTTAGCTTCAGCGGAGTGAAAACTGCGGTTATAAATTATTTGCACAAGGCTGAGCAGGCAAAGGAAAAAATCAATAAAGCAGATGTTGCGGCAAGCTTTCAGGCGGCTGTTACCGATGTGCTGTGTGAGCATACAATAGAAGCGGCAATGATGTGCAAAAGCAAGATTGTTGCCCTTGCAGGAGGAGTTGCATCGAATTCTGAATTGAGAAACAAAATGACACAGCTTGCGCAAGATAAAGGCATTTCGGTGGTTTATCCGCCGCCTGTATTATGCACTGACAACGCAGCAATGATAGCTTGTGCGGGATATTATAATTATATAAATGGTGAAAGGGCAGGACTTGATTTAAATGCAGTCCCGTCGTTGCAGCTTTGACATTTATAAATACATCTTGAAATAAAATTCCTTGAGTGCAAAAAAGAAAAAGTATGTCCTAATTAAGTAATCTTTACTAAAATTAAGACATACTTTTTTATTAAAATAATTATTCAACAATTTCAATATCGCAGACAGGTTTTTGATTTTCTAAAGATTTCCATACCATAACTTTTGCTAAATCAAAACTTTCTGTGACCACAAAATATATATTCTTGTTTTTGTTTGATGCATATTGTATTTGTACTAAGTTGTCATTTTTGTATAGTGCAAGAATTATCTGACAATCCAAAGGTAAATAATTCGGAGTGCAGACAAATATTTTTTCGCCCGTTTCAGATGTTGCACAAATGGTGCTTGTGCTTTCTACGCAATCTGTATTTGTCACAAAAGTAAATGTTCCGGGGTTACTACAGCATTTTATTGCAATGTAATATTTCTCTCCTGCTGTCAAGTTATATGAAATAAAAAAGTTTTGTCCGACTGCGCCGCTGTCTGCTGATGTGAGCAGATTTTGGTTTGAATCATATAAATAACCATGGGTGTCAATACTGCCTGTTGAATAAAAGCGATATGTACCTGTAAACCTTGGAGTGTATTCATAATAAACAATCTGGTTTGATACGACTGTAGTTATTTCATATTTTGCATTTTCTTCGGAAAATAAAGCGTCTTCAAAGCTTGAACCTGTTTTATCTATCCATGCAGCATAGAGAGTGGTGGCATTTCCATAGTAAGGAAAGGTTATTTTCGTACCCGTTAAAGCCTCATTGTCATACCAACCCAAGAAAAGCTTGTCTTTATTTTCAAGACTTGGTTCTGACATTATGAAATGGGTTGTTATTTCGGGCAAAGATGCATTGCAATTGGTTTGAAATTTATATGTTTTTGGTGTTGCGTTGAAAATAATTCTGGCATATTCTAATTCTTCATCATCTTCTGAATTTTCTAAAATTTCATACCAATCATCTTCGTCACCTCTGAAAAATAAAACTTCTACAAATACCTGAAAAAAGGCACGATAGTCGATTTGAACACCCTTGGGTAAAACAATATGTGTCAAATTATAACAATTAAAAAATGCTTCCTCGCCAATGCTTGTAACGTTATCTGAAATTTTTGCGCTTCTTAAATTAATGCAATGTTCAAATGCACACATGCCTATGCTTGTGACCTTATCAGGGATTATTATACTTTTCAAACTTACGCAATTGGAAAAGGTTCCTTCGGCGATGTTTGTAATGTTGTTAGACAAAGTTATGCTTGTCAGAGTGATACAATTTTCAAATGCATATACCCCGATGCTTATAACACTGTCGGGGATTGTTATAGTTGTCAGATTATAACAATTAAAAAATGCATACTCGGCAATGGTTGTAACGCTATTTGGGATTTTTACACTTTTTAAGCTGGTGCATTTCTCAAAGAGACCAAAATCAATAATTGTCACCTTTTCGGGAATTGTTATGCTTTCCAAACTTTCGCAACTGAAAAATGTGTAAGCACCAATACTTGTAAGGTTGTTTGAAAGTGTTATATTTTTTAAATTTGTGCAATATTTGAATGCGCCTTCACCAATACTTGTAACGCTATCAGGAACTGTTATATTTTCTAAGCTCCTGCAACCATAAAATGCTTCTTTACCAATGTCTGTGACGGGATACCCATCAATTTCAGCTGGAATTTTCACATTTGTTGCAGTTTCAACACAATCGGTAATGGTGATTTTTTCATCTGATATAGTATATGTTAAGTTATTATAGCTTTCAGCTGATGCATCTATAATGCCAAACGTTGATAAAATGATAAACATCAGAACATGGAATAAGGTAATTTTCTTTTGCATAATAATTTCCTCTTTCTTTTGTTATTAGTTAGAATTTTAAATTTAAATGTTTATGGGGTTTAAGAATGCGAGTTGTAAATTTCAATGGTTTATCCCTAAAATACTATTTTGTATAATAAAACCACCTTTAGAGAATAGATAAGAGATAATAGATAATAGTACAAAAGCGGCACAAAAGAGCAACATCTTTTATCTATTCACTATTATCTATTATCTCTTATCTCAGGCAAGTTTACTTGCCGCTTTTGGTCGGAGTGACAGGACTTGAACCTGCGGCACCTAGACCCCCAGTCTAGTGCGCTACCACCTGCGCTACACCCCGTTATTAATGGTCGGGATGACAGGATTTGAACCTGCGGCCCCTACGTCCCGAACGTAGTGCTCTACCAAACTGAGCCACATCCCGTAAAATTTGGCGGAGCAGGTGGGATTCGAACCCACGGACGGTTGCCCGTCAACTGATTTCGAGTCAGTCCCGTTATGACCACTTCGATACCGCTCCGTATAAATCGTTGACTTTGCAACAACAATGGATATTATAGCATAATTTTTTTCTGATGTCAATTAAAATTTAAAAAAAAATAAAAAAAATAAACGCTTACTTATAAAAAAGAAAGATAAAAATAAAATCATGTAAAAAAGAGTTGAAATCTGTTAAAAAAAAGTATATAATATAATTGGATAGGTGTATGGATATAGCTACATCTGACCAATAAGGAATTTATTAAACAGACATAATTTGAAAGGGTATAGTAAAGATGAGTTCAGATATAAAAAAATTACCGGTCTTGCCTTTGAGGGGAATGGTTCTTTTTCCTCATATGGGAGTAAATATTGATGTTGCAAGAGATTTTTCCGAGCTTGCAGTTGATGCGGCGATGAAAGCTGACAGGCGAATTTTTGTAACCTCACAAAAGGATGCCGACACAGAAAAACCAACTATAATTGAGCTTTTTAAGATAGGTTGTATTGCGAAGATAAAGCAAACCATACGCTTGCCCGGCGGCGGAATGAGAATTGTGGCAGAGGGTATAACTCGTGCCAAAATCATTGAGGCAATTCCGGGTGGGAAATATATGAGCGCTATGGTCGAGGTTTTTGAAGAGGAAAAGGAAAGCGACAATCTTATTTTAGACGAAGCATTTGTAAGAGCGGTTCAGAATAGCTTTGAGGAATTTTTCAGATATAATAAAAGACTCAAACCCGAAGCAGTTTTTGCAGCAGCAAGACTGGGAGGTGTTGGCGTGGTAGCCGACGCTGTAGCGGGAAATGCAGAGCTTAAATTTGAAGACAAGCAGCAACTTCTTGAGGAAACTGACCCCTATAAAAGGGTAGAAAAACTTGTAGGGATACTCCATCATGAAGCAAAGGTTTGCCAAATAATGCAGGGAATTTCCGAAAAGGTAAAAAAGCAGATAGAAAAAAATCAGCGTGATTATTATTTAAGAGAGGAAATGCATGCTATAAAAAAAGAGCTTGGCGAGGACGAGGACACAGATGCACTTTTGATGCGTGAAAAAGCTGAGGCTTTAGGTCTTTCGGATGAGATTTTGAAAAAAATCAAAAAGGACATAGACCGCTTTGAGAATATTCCACAGACTACGCCTGACAGCTCGGTTTTGAAAAATTATATAGATACTGTTTTAGAACTTCCATGGAATATAGCTGATGAGGAAAATTTTGATTTAAAAAGAGCCCAAAAAATTCTTGATGATGACCACTATGGCATGGAGAAAATAAAAGAAAGGGTTCTTGAACACTTAGCAGTAAGAAGACTTACAAAAGGCAAACAAGGGACAGTTATATGCCTTGTAGGTCCTCCCGGAACGGGAAAAACATCGATTGCAAAGTCAATTGCAAAGACTCTTAATAGGAAATATGTAAGAATTTCCCTTGGCGGAGTTCATGATGAGGCGGACATAAGAGGACATAGAAAAACCTACATTGGTGCTATGCCGGGACGAATTATGGATGCAATTAAAACAGCAGGCACAAAAAACCCGCTTGTTTTGTTAGATGAAATAGATAAAATGGGAGCGGATATAAAGGGTGACCCTGCAGCAGCTCTTTTAGAGGTTTTAGATATTGAGCAAAATAATGCTTTTCGTGACCACTATATTGAGGTTCCATTTGACTTGTCAGAGGTTATGTTCGTTATGACAGCAAATACTTCATCGACTATTCCTGAGGCTTTGCTTGACAGAATTGAGATGATTGAGGTTAGAGGCTACACTGATGAGGAAAAATTTGAAATTGCAAAACGTTATCTTTTGCCAAAGCAGTTGGAGAAGCACGGACTCACATCCACCAAGACTTTAATAAAGGATGACGCCCTTAAAGAGATAATAAGCTACTATACTCGTGAGTCGGGAGTGCGTAATTTAGAACGTGAAATTGGTGCAATTTTAAGAAAGGCAGCCCGCATAATTGCCGAGGGTGAGAAAAAAAGCATGACAATAGGCGCAAAATCCGTTAAAAAATATCTTGGAAAACGCAAGTTTTTGTTTGATATGATGGAGGAAAAAGACGAGATAGGAGTTGTAAGAGGACTTGCATGGACAAAAGTGGGAGGAGAAACCCTCTCGGTAGAGGTAAATGTTATGCAGGGAAGCGGCAAGGTTGAGCTTACCGGAAAATTGGGAGATGTTATGAAGGAATCGGCACTTGCAGCAGTATCATATATACGCTCAAAGAGTACAGATTTAAAAATTACTCCTGATTTTTACAAAACCAAGGATATTCATATCCATGTTCCAGAGGGAGCGGTTCCCAAGGACGGACCCTCAGCAGGAATAACTATTGCAACAGCGGTTGCCTCTGCACTTACTAATCGTCCTATAAGACGTGATGTCGCAATGACAGGAGAAATTACATTGAGGGGAAATGTGCTTCCTATAGGCGGCTTAAAGGAAAAGAGCCTTGCAGCTTACAGAGCAGGCATAAAAACTGTCATAATACCCGAGAAAAATTCTCCTGATGTGGAGGATATTCCAGAAAGCGTGCGCAAGGAAATCTGCTTTGTGCCGGTTTCGGATATGGGGCAGGTTTTAGATAAGGCTTTTGCCGACCAAAAGATTAATTAAAAAAATAAAAATGTGCGCAAAACTTGATTTTGCGGCAAGAAAGGCTGTGAATTAACATGAATATACACAATGTAAAATTAACAATATCAGCAGTCAAAAAAGAGCAATATCCTACTGATGGTAAAATGGAATTTGCCTTTGTGGGACGCTCAAATGTAGGAAAGTCATCGCTTGTAAACAAGCTTCTTAACAGAAAATCTCTTGCAAGGGTAAGCTCTGCTCCAGGAAAGACCGCAACAATTAATTTTTATGACATAGACGATGCTATTTATCTGGTGGATTTGCCGGGCTATGGCTATGCTATACGCTCCAAAGAAGAAATTGAAAAATGGGGCGGTATGATAGAGGATTATTTAAGAAACCGTGAGGAGCTTGAGAGAATAATTCTTCTTGTTGACAGCCGCCATGAGCCAACAAAGGACGACTTTATAATGCTTGATTGGATAAGACATTATCAGCCTGAAGGTGCAATAGTGGTTGCAACCAAGACCGACAAGCTTAAGAAAAAGGAACTTGAGAAAAACCTTGAAATGATTTGGGCAAAGCTTGAGCTTGGTGAGGATGATATATTAATTCCATTCTCAACAAAGAATGACGAGGGCAAATATAGCGTCTGGGATGTTATAGAGCTTATAAGAACAAGTGAGGAAGAATAGGAATTTTTCAAAAATGAGGTAAAAAGCGACATGAAAAAAAGTATAATTTTCATCATTATAGGTATGATTGCAGTCATAGGCGTATATGTGTCAAGATACCTCGATACCCCTGTAGAAACCAGGATTGCAAGATATACTGAGCATGAGGAAAGCTTTGAAGGGGACTCATATCTTGTAAGGGAAGAAAGCGTATATGCAGCAGGAGCGTCAGGGACTTTTTATTCCTATGCCGAAGAGGGCACAAGAGTCGGGAAAAACAGGCTTTTGGCTACAGTTTATGATGGCGTTGTAAATCCTCATACCTTGCAGGAGCTTGACAATATACAAAAAAAGCTCGAAGAGTTTGAGGATATGAATAAAAATGATATATTTATAGTGGATTCCTCCAATGCGGAGAACAGATTAAAAAATCTCAAAAATCAAATTATAGAGGCGGCGCAGAAGAACAATCCTGCTGAAATTGTCAAGGCAAAAAATAGTATAAAAAGCATAGTTTCAGGCGAAGCGACAGAGGACAATCAAAAGGAAAAAGAAAATCTTTTAAAAAGAAAAGCGGATATAGAAGCAGAGCTTGGGAACTCCAAAGAGGATATATATTCATCAAACTCGGGAGTATATTCAACAAATATTGACGAACTTGAGGGATATTTTTTCCCTGATAAAATATCTGAATATACCGTCGCTGATTTTGATGCCGCAGCTGAGCTTATAAAAAACTCGACAGGTAAAATTACAACTTTGTCGGGAGAAAATGTATGCAAGGTAATAGATAACCATGTCTGGTATGTTCTTGTAAAGGCAGAGAGTGAAAAAATTTTCGAATACAAAAAAGGTCAAAAGGTAATGGTCAGATTTGATAGCATTCCGGGAGTTGAAACCGAGGCTGAGATTGTGAGCGTTTCCTCTGAAGAAGAAAAAAGCATAATTGCCTTAAAGTGCGAAAAGTATGTGGAGGGAATTTTTTCGATTCGCCGGAGTAACGTAGAGGTTATATCAAAACAATATAGAGGCTTTGAAATTCCTATATATGCAGTGCGTGTAAAGGATGGAGTGCAGGGAGTCATGGTGCAATATGGCGTAAACGAAGTGTTTAAACCCTGCGAGGTTATATATACTGACAAGGATGAGGGGACAGTAATAATTAAACCCGTCACCGAAGGAATAACCAATCCCTTGGAGCAATATGACAGAATTGTCATTGGTGAAAAGGCAGAAGAGGAAGGAAGAAATTTAGGGTGATTAAAAGCGAATTAAACAAAGTAAAAGAAAAAATCAAAGCAGCAGCAAATGCATCGGGACGTTCTTGTGAGGATATCACCCTTATTGCAGTAACAAAAACCCATCCTGTACAGGTTATTAATGAAGCAATAGAGCTTGGTATTACTGACATAGGAGAAAACAAGGTTCAGGAAATTTTAGAAAAATATGATTATGTCAAGCACGTAAGATGGCACTTGATAGGACATCTGCAGACAAATAAGGTTAAATATATAATAGATAAGGTCCATATGATACATTCGGTTGACTCGATAAAGCTTATGGACGAAATAGAAAAACAGGCAATAAAGCATAATACAAAAATGAAAATTCTTATACAAGTGAACATATCGGGAGAGGAAAGCAAATTCGGAATTGCCCCCCAAGAGCTTGAGGAAATGCTTTTGCACGCACAAAAGCTTTCGGCTGTGAAGGTGTGCGGTCTTATGATGATAGCACCGAAAATTGACAATAATATGTCGAACAGATTACATTTTGATAACATACGCAAGATTTATATTGACATATCAAAGAAAAAATATGATAATGTTAGTATGGAATACCTGTCTATGGGCATGAGCTCAGATTATGAGGAGGCCATAGAATTCGGCTCAAATATGGTACGGGTGGGAAGTGCCATATTTGGAAAAAGAAATTATACATAGAGGAAGGGTATAACTTTTTTCGAAGTATAAAGAGAAAGGAATGTTTACAGAAATGGGATTTGTAGAAACAGTTAAGGAATTTATCGGATTTGGCGACATCGAGGAAGATGAAGAGGAATTTGAATATGAAGAGCCTGTAGAAGAAACTAAAGTTTCAAGAAAAAATAAAGTAGTTCCCCTGCAAAGTGCTCAGAACCAGAATAAAATTGTAATTCTGAAGCCCAAATGCTTCAGCAATTCCACTTCTGTTGCTGACGAGCTTAAGAAAAGACGCTCGGTGGTTATAGATGTCGGTGCCTTGGACCCTGATGAAGCAAGAAGGGTTATTGATTTTATTGCAGGTACAATTTATGGTCTGGATGGCAGAATGCAAAAGGTTTCAGGCGGAATTTTCCTTGCAACTCCATCGCAGATTGATATTACAGGCGAAATTCTTAAGGATGCTGAAAATGGCGGCTTTAATTGGAGTATGTTTTAATTTGCCTGCCGATTTTAGACGCCCCAGTAAGAACTTTGCTAAAAAACCAAAAAAATTAAACCTTTCATAGGTTAATTTTGGAAAAATTGTTGTTTTTACAATAAAAAGCGTCGTTTTTTAAGCGACGCTTTAGTTTGAGTTTAGGACAAAATATCCCTTTTGTGGTTTTTAGGTTTGATATGGATAATGAAGAAAAATTGCTTATATCTCGCACAGAGGACAAAATCAGACTTTGTTTAAAATATGCGTCATCTCAGTTTATGCATTTTTTAAACGAAGCCGAAATGCAAATAGTAAGTGAATATGTAAAATCAAAAAATGATGCTCTTTGCATGCTTTTTGGGGGATATGATGATGCAAGAAGATGTATTTTAGGAGTTTTCCCTGAATGGGAGGAGCCTGCGTGTGAGGCTTTTCCTATTGCTGCTTTGGAAATTAAAAAGGGTTATAATATATCTTTAACCCATCGTGATTATCTTGGTGCAGTGCTTTCTTTGGGAATAGAACGCACCAAGGTAGGGGATATCTTAACAAAAGATGATGGTGCATATGTTTTTGTTATGGAAGATATTGCAGATTTTGTAATCGGCAACTTAAAAAAAATAGCAAATTGCGGTGTTTGTGTAAAGAGAGCAGAAAATGTCTGCGACCTTCCAAAACCCGAATATGAGCATATAAGTGCAGTTGCAGCGTCCGAGAGGCTTGATGCTCTTGTTGCCGCCGCTCTTAATATATCCAGAAATCAGGCAACACTTTTGATAAATTCAGGCAGGGTGATGGTAAATCATAAAGAGGTTTTAAAAACGTCTTTTGTTTTAAAAAAAGGGGATTTGATGAGCATCAGAGGTGCAGGCAGAATTGAATTGGAAGAAATAGGGAACAATACAAGGAGCGGAAGACTCCATGTTCTTTTTAAAAAATATGTAAAATAAATAAAAAAAGGGAGCGTGTAATTTATGTTAACACCAATTGATATTCAAAAGCAGGATTTTGATGTTAGTTTCAGAGGATATAATGCAGATGAGGTGGATGATTTTTTGGATATGGTCGGCAACGACTATGAAAAATTGTATAAGGAAAATATAGAACTAAAGGATAAGGTTGCAACCCTTCAAGCCTCTGTGGAGCAATATAAAAATATGGAAAGTGCACTAAAGGATTCTATTCTTCTTGCTCAGAATGCAGCTGAAGAAATAAAGAAGAATGCTACGGAGCGTGCAGATAATATGATGACCGACGCACAAAATAAGGCATCTGACATAATGCGTCAGACAAATGACGACATTCTTGCTCGTAAAAAAGAACTTACAGATTTGCAGCTTGAGATAGATTCATATAAATCACAGGTGAAAAATCTATGCGAAAGAGTTGTCGATTTGATTGATAAAATGTAAACATAACAAAACCATACTGAAAGGACGAAACATAAAATGTGTGAAAAGAAGGATTATACAAAGTCGGTAAATTTACCTGCTACAGATTTTCCAATGAGGGGTAATTTGCCGCAGCGTGAGCCTGAAACCCTTACTTATTGGGAGGAAATTGACCTTTACAATCAGTTAAAGGAAAGAAACAAGGGAAAAACTCCCTTTATTTTGCACGATGGGCCTCCATATGCAAACGGTGACATTCATATGGGACACGCACTTAATAAGATTTTGAAGGATATTATAGTTCGTTATAAGAGCCTTAAAGGCTTTTATGCACCCTATGTTCCCGGCTGGGATACTCATGGTCTTCCTATTGAGCAGCAGGCAATTAAAAAGCTTGGAATTAATCGCCATGAAGCAGGCCCTGTAAAATTCAGAGAAGCCTGCAGAGAATTTGCAAAAGCGAATGTGGAAAATCAGAAGGTGCAATTTAAACGCCTTGGAGTTATTGGAGATTGGGAAAATCCATATCTTACCTTGACAAATGATTTTGTCGCAACTCAAATAGAGGTGTTTGGCAAAATGGCGGAAAAGGGACTTATATACAAAGGCTTAAAGCCGGTTTATTGGTGTCCGCATTGTGAAACCGCCTTGGCAGAGGCAGAAATTGAGTATGCCGAGGATGCTACAAATTCAATTTATGTGAAATTCAAAGTAAAGGACGACCATGGAAAATTTGAGGGTCTTGAAAATGTTTATTTTGTAATATGGACCACCACTACATGGACCTTGCCTGGAAATATTGCAATTTGTTTAAATCCCGATTTTGAATACTCACTTGTAAAGGTTTCAAATGGTGAGATTTATGTTTTGGCAACTGAACTTATCGATTCGGTTATGACAGCTGCAAAAATTGAGGGCGGATATGAAATTTTAAAGAAATTCAAAGGCTCCGAGCTTGAGCTTATGACCTGCGAGCATCCTTTTATTAAAAGAGAATCACTTGTTATTGTGGGTGACCATGTAACCTTGGACGCAGGTACAGGTTGTGTTCATACGGCTCCCGGACATGGTGCAGAGGACTATATCGTATGCAAAAATTATCCTCAGCTTGAAATTATAGTGCCAGTTGACGAAAAGGGACACTTAAATGAGCTTGCAGGCGAATTTGCAGGAATGTTCTACGAAAAATCAAATGAAAAAATAATTGAAAGATTAACCGAGGACGGAAGTCTTTTGGCAGTTGAGAAGATAATCCACCAATATCCACATTGCTGGAGATGCGACAGCCCCATAATTTTCAGAGCAGCAGACCAGTGGTTTGCATCGGTTGATGCTCTTAAAGACGATGCAGTAAAGGCAATTAAAAATGTTCGCTGGATTCCCCAATGGGGCGAGGACAGAATTACATCTATGGTGCTTGACAGAAGTGATTGGTGTATTTCACGTCAGAGAACATGGGGAGTTCCCATTCCAATGTTTTATTGCAAAGATTGCGGCAAGGAGCTTATAAATAAAGAAACCATTGCGGCAGTGAGCAAGCTTTTCAGAACTCAAGGTGCAGACAAATGGTGGGAGCTTGAAGCTGATAAAATTTTGCCTGAGGGAACAAAGTGCGAGTGCGGCTGCACACACTTTACCAAGGAAAAAGACATAATGGACGTTTGGTTTGATTCAGGCTCCTCACATGAGGCAGTGTGTGGTGACCGTGACGACCTTTGTCTTCCTGCAGATGTCTATCTTGAGGGAAATGACCAATACAGAGGATGGTTCCAGTCCTCACTTCTTACAAGCGTAGCAACCAATGGAGGCGCACCTTATAAAATTGTTATTACACATGGTATGATACAAGACGGAGAAGGAAAGAAGATGTCAAAATCAAAAGGCAACTCCATCTCTCCGCAGGAAATTGTTGACCAGTATGGTGCTGATGTTTTAAGACTCTGGGTTGTTTCTGCAGATTATAAGACCGACATGAGAATGTCACAAGATGCATTAAAGCAGCTTTCAGAAGGCTATAGAAAGCTTCGTAATACTGCAAGATATATCATGAGCAATATCAACGACTTTGACCCCAACAAGGACATGGTTGCATATGAGGATATGGAAGAGCTTGATAAGTGGGCATTACTAAAGCTTAATCAGCTTGTTAAAAAGACAATTGCTTCTTATGAGGATTATGAATTCCATGGAATTTACAATGCAATTCTCAATTTCTGCATAGTTGATATGAGTAATTTCTATCTTGATATATTAAAGTCAAGACTTTATACTGAAAAGCCGACAGCACATAAAAGAAGAAGCGCACAATCTGCAATGTATATCATTCTTGATGCACTTGTAAAATTGCTTGCACCAGTAATTTCTTTCACAGCTGAAGAAATATGGAAGTTTATGCCTCATTATGACAAGGACGATAAGAGAAGCGTAATGTTCTCAGATATGCCCGAGGCAGACTCAAAATATGACAACAAAGAACTGGAAGAAAAATGGAGCCGCATAATAGAAATAAGAAATGATGTAAACAAGGCTCTTGAGCTTTCAAGAAATGATAAGCTTGTAGGAAAATCTCTTGATGCAGAGGTTGTTGTTGCGGCTAAAGGCGAATTGTACGATTTTCTTAAAAATATTGAGCCTGAACTTTCTGAGATATTTATTACATCAAATGCAATCGTTGAAGAAAATGCTCCTGAGGGAGCCTACGAGGGCGATGTTGTAGCAGTTAAGGTTGAAGCAAGCAAGCATGAAAAGTGCGGACGCTGCTGGGTACACTCAGAAACTGTAGGAACCATTGAAGGTTTTGATGGAATTTGCGCCGATTGCGTAAGAAAATTAACTGAATAATAAAAAAGACAAAAAGCAACATTTTTTATATAAATGCTGCTTTTTGTTTAAATAAAACAAAAAAGTCACATATAGAAAAAATATCACATTTTAAGTATTGATATTTTCGCATATTAAAAACCACGCATTATTCATTTTAGATATATGCGTGGTTTTTTAAAGATATTTTTTAAAAAAATATAAAATTTTTTCAAAAATGTATGTTCTTTTTTGAAAAAGTATGTTATAATAATCACATAAGCGGTTACCAAAGCCAAAAAATGGCTTTGTGATTGATGTGATTATTAAAAACAAAGAAAAAGCTATATTAATAGCTCTGATATATTATTATTACATAAAAGATAATAAAGCAGGTGAATTGTGTGTTAAAGAGTATGACAGGGTATGGAAGATGCGAAAATATTGATGGGGGAAAGAAAGTTCAGGTTGAAATAAAATCTGTAAACCATCGCTATTCAGATTATTCAGTCAAGGTTCCAAGATATTATGGCTTTTTGGAAGACAGAATAATAAAGACGGTGTCCAAAACTGTAGCCAGAGGCAAAATTGATATATATGTAGGAATAGAAAATTATGGCGATTCATCGGTGGAGATTTCCTTAAATGAGGATTATGCGAAAAATTACATAGAAGTTTTGAAGCTCTTAAAAGAAAAATTTGATTTGCGCGATGATATTTCGGTGACAAGCGTTGCAAGAAATCAGGAAATTTTCAACATTGAAAGAAAGCAGGAGGACGAGGAGGAAATCTGGGAGTTGGTTGAACCAGTTCTTTTGGAGGCTTTAGGAGCCTTTGTCCAAATGAGAGAACGTGAGGGCGAAAGAATAAAAGCCGATTTGGTTGAGCGTATTGAATATATGAAAACCCTTGTTTCGGAAATTGAAAAAAGGTCGGAGTTAACAGTTTTGGAATATCAAAAAAGACTTTATGCTAAAATAAAAGAGGTTTTAGAAGAAAAAGAAATTGATGATGCAAGAGTTTTAACTGAGGTTGCAATATTTGCAGACAAGGTTGCAGTGAATGAAGAGCTTGTAAGACTTTCAAGCCATTTTGAGGAGTTTTATAATATTATAGATTCAGGCGAGCCAGCAGGAAGAAAGCTTGATTTTCTCATTCAGGAAATAAATCGTGAGATAAATACTACGGGCTCTAAGGCAAATGATATAGAAATAGCAAAAATTGTAGTAGCCCTGAAGGCAGAAACCGAAAAACTGCGTGAGCAAATACAAAATATAGAATAAATTGTTTTAAAATTTCAAATGTTATAAAATGTAAACAGAGGTTATTTTTGTTTTCTTTACTAAAGAAAGGAAGTTTTTTAAAAAATGAAGCTTATCAACATAGGGTTTGGAAACATGGTATCAGCTAACAGGCTTGTGGCTATTGTAAGTCCCGAATCCGCTCCGATAAAGAGAATAATAAGAGAAGCAGAGGACAAGGGTATGCTTGTTAATGCAACCTATGGACGAAGAACAAGAGCTGTTTTGGTCACAGACAGTTCGCATGTAATTTTGTCCTCTATACAGCCTGAAACTATTGCCAACAGGCTTTCGGCAACAGAGGAAGAGGTTGAGGAGGAAGTTTATGAGTAGAGGAAGTCTTTTTGTTGTTTCAGGACCATCAGGGACAGGAAAGGGGACAGTTTGTGCAGAACTTTTAAAGTGCGAGCCTGTGTTTTTGTCTGTCTCAACAACAACCCGTGACAAAAGAAAGGGCGAAATTGACGGAGTAACCTATAATTATACAACGCCTGAGTCTTTTAAGGCTATGATTGATAATGACGAAATGCTGGAATGGGCAATATATAATGGCAATTACTATGGAACCCCTAAAAAAACAGTTGAAAAAATGCTTGCAGATGGCAAAAATGTACTGCTTGAGATAGAGCCTCAGGGTGCTTTAAAGGTAAAGAATATGCTGCCTGAAACGGTGCTTATATTTGTAATTCCGCCATCTATGAAGGAGCTTAAAAAAAGGCTTGAAGAAAGAGGAAGAGAAACTCCCGAACAAATTACCCAGCGTATTAATGCCGCCGCATGGGAGATCGAGCAGGCGTTAAAATATAACGAAATTGTCGTAAATGACGATTTAAAAAATTGTGTTGATACCATAGCAAAAATCATACAAAAAAGAAATGAAAAAAATGCAGAATTGGAGAGATTGTTAAATGAAAAAGTCTAATTTAAAAAAAGATGAAGGTTCAACAATTATGATTAATCCTGGAATTACAGACCTTACAAAATGTGTCGATTCAAGATATACCCTTGTTACAATGGTATCAAAGCGTGCAAGAATGATTGGTGCATCCGACGAGGGTCTTGTTCCATGTAATTCGAAAAAAGCAGTTTCCATTGCAGTTGAAGAGGTTGCCTCAGGTAAGGTGGGATATATTCGCAGAGAAAGATGCTATAACGAAGACACCTTCTACACTGAAAATATAAAGGACGATGCAGTAAATCTTGACGAGGTATCTTTAGAAGAGGAACAAGAAGATGGTGACGCTGAGGCAAAAGAGCCTGAAGCTGAGGAAGAAAATCCTGCCGAGGAATAAAAAGACATTTTTGGGGTTGTTGCATTAAAAAGCTCTATTGTGTGAAATTCTTCTAAAAAGAAAAGATATTTTGTGCAATATACCTTTGATGTGGCAGCCCTTGTTTTAAAAATTTTTTAGAAAGGACAGGATTTTTTGTGATTGCCAGGGTTGTAGTAAATCATAATTCAAAAGCAGTTGACAAAATGTATGACTATCTCGTGCCTTGCGAGCTTATAAAATCAATATGCACAGGCTCTAAAGTGACCATTCCATTTGGTCAGGGAAATCGTCAGCGGGAAGGATATGTTTTTAAGCTTTTAGAAAGCTCAACTGTGGAGAATTTAAAGCCAATAATTTCGGTTTTGCCCGGCGGTCCTGTCTTTGATGAAAAAATGCTTAATCTTATTTCATGGATGAGGGAAAAATATCTTTGCACATACATGGATATTATAAAAGCAGCTGTGCCTGCAGGGACGGCTCAAAACCCCGAAGAATGGATTGTGCTTGAAAACAAAGAGTGCGAGGCTCTTACCCCTACAGGTAAGGAAATAATAAAAATTCTCAAAGAAAATGGCGGAGAATGTGAAATAAATTTTCTTCTTGATTTTTCAAAAAAAAGCGCAAGGCAACAAATAAAAAAAATGTGCGAAATGGGAATTTTAAAAGTTGAGTACAGAAAAAATTCTTCGGTAAAAGATAAAAAATTAAAAGCGGTAAGCCTTGCGATTGATTTATATGATGCTATGGAAGAAATTGAAAAGCTTAATAAAAAAAGGGCATTTTCACAAGCAGCAATAATTGAGGCTCTTATGGGCAATGAATTTGTTTTTACAAGCGAGCTTATAAATTTTGTTGGTTGCAGCTATAGCACAGTTGCGACACTTTGTAAAAAGAAAATTGTAGAAATTAAAGATGTCGTCATAACAAGAAACCCTTTTTATTGTGACAGCTTTGAAAAAACCAAAGCCCCCCAATTAAACCTTGAGCAAAAAAAAGCAGCAGAGGAAATCTGCAATGCAATAGAAGAAGAAAAATATGAAGGCTTTTTGCTCCATGGTGTTACCGGCGGAGGAAAGACCGAGGTTTTTATGAATGTAATTTCTAAGGTGTTGGAAATGAAAAAGCAGGCAATGTTGCTTGTGCCTGAAATTTCCCTGACTCCCCAGATGGTAAATCGTTTTGTTTGCAGATTTGGTGAAAGGGTAGCAATTTTTCACAGCGGACTATCTATGGGAGAAAGATATGACCAGTGGAAGAGAATGAAAAATGGCGAAGCAGATATTGTTATAGGCGCACGCTCAGCTATATTTGCACCTTTTGATAATATTGGAATAATAATTATGGATGAGGAGCATGAGCAGACCTATAAATCAGAACTTCCTCCAAGATATAGTACTGCCGAGGTGGCAAAATATCGCGCAAAACAAAATGATGCTATTTTTTTAAAAGCATCTGCAACTCCAAGCGTGGTAAGCTATTATGAGGCAAAGAATAAAAACTACAAGCTTTTGAATATTACTAAAAGAGCAAATGAAAAAAGTATGCCAAAGGTAAGTGTTGTGGATATGCGCCATGAACTCGAGGCGGGTAACAAGTCCATTTTCAGCCGATTGCTCGTGGAGGAAATAGAGAAAAATTTAAAAAATAAAGAGCAGACCATTTTGTTTTTAAACAGGAGAGGTTTTTCCACATTTGTATCCTGCAGAAGCTGCGGCTATGTTCCCAAATGCCCCGATTGCAGTATATCATTGACATATCATAAGTATGATGATAACTTAAAATGCCACTATTGTGGCCATGAGAGAAAAAATCCCGTAGTGTGTCCTGAATGTGGAAGTAAATATATAAGATATTTTGGCGGAGGAACACAAAAGGTTGAAGAAGAAATAAAAAGGATTTTTCCCGATTGCACAACCTTGCGTATGGATGTAGATACTACAGGAAGAAAATTTGCCCACGAAAAGATTTTGGAAGAATTTGAAAAAAATCATGTTGACATATTAATAGGCACTCAGATGGTTGCAAAAGGTCTTGATTTTGAGAATGTAACCCTTGTAGGAGTTGTCTCGGCTGACACAATGCTTAATTTAGATGATTTTCGCTCGGGCGAGAGAAGCTTTTCTCTTTTAGAACAGGTGACGGGCAGGGCAGGAAGAGCAAAAAAGGAAGGAAGAGCTATTGTCCAGACCTATTCTCCCGAACATTCTGCAATAGAGTTTATGCGGAGTCATAGCTATGAAAAATTTTATGACTGTGAAATAAAAATGCGAAAAGCAATGTACTATCCGCCTTATTGCGAAATGGTGATGGTTATGTTTTCGGGAGAAAATGAAAAGGTAGTTTCACGCATTGCGCAAAGCTTTAAAAAAAGTCTTGGCAGTTTGTCGGAATCAGGACAAAAAACCAAGGTTCTTGGTCCCATAGCTTCACCAATGCCAAAAATTAAGAAAAAATACAGATATCAGATGCTTATAAAATGCGAAAATGCAGACCTGCTTAATGAGGTTCTTCATAATGCAAGACAGGAATGTCAAAAGCGGGATATACATGGCATAGTAAGTATTGTTATAGATAAAAATCCTAATGGGATTATATAAAAGGAGATAAAAAATGGCAATAAGACAAATAAGAAAAAAAGATGATGAAATACTTTATAAGACCTGTAAGCAGGTAACAAACTTCGACCAAAAGCTTGCAATTTTGCTTGATGATATGTATGAAACCATGCAAAAGAACAACGGTGTAGGTCTTGCAGGACCTCAGGTGGGAATACTAAAAAGGGTTGCAGTAATAGACATAGGCGAAGGAAAAATTGAGCTTGTAAATCCCGAAATTATTAAAGAGAGCGGGAAACAAAATGGCTCGGAGGGCTGCTTAAGCGTGCCCGGAGTTTTTGGCGAGGTTGAACGTCCAAATGAAGTGACAGTAAGGGCTCAGGACAGAAACGGCAATTTTTTTGAAATTTCGGGAGAGGAACTTCTGGCAAGAGCATTTTGCCATGAGATAGAACATCTGGACGGAAAATTGTTTTTGGATAAGGTAACTAAATTTTTAGAAGATTAAGATTTAAGGAGTGGAAAAGAAATTTGAAAATTCTTTTTATGGGAACCCCCGATATTGCAGCAGAATCCTTAAGAGAGCTTATAAAAGAGGGGTTTAGAATTGTGGGGGTTGTAACCCAGCCTGATAAGCCCAGAGGCAGAAAACAAATTATGACACCGCCTGAGGTGAAAACAGAGGCATTAAAAGAGGGGATAGAGGTCTATCAGCCCGAAAGCTTGAAAAATGGTGAGCTTTTGCCAATTTTACAAAAACTTTCGCCTGATTTGATTGCAGTTGTTGCGTATGGCAAAATTTTGCCTGAATATGTGCTCCAATTCCCTAAATATGGATGCATTAATATGCATGGCTCCCTTTTGCCGAAATACAGAGGTGCTGCACCTATACAATGGGCAGTGATAAATGGAGAAAAAACAACGGGCGTGACCACCATGAAAATGGACAAGGGACTTGACACTGGAGATATGCTCTTTAGTGAAAGCCTTGAAATTGGTGAATATGAAACCTCGGGAGAATTGTTTGAAAGAATGTCAGCTCTTGGCGCAAAAGTCTTGGTAAAAACAATAAAAAACATAGATAATATAACACCTGTTTCGCAGGATGATGAAAAATCCACCTATGCACCGATTATAAAAAAGGAAATGGCAAAAATAGATTGGCAAAAACCAGTGCGTGAAATCTCCAAACTGATTTGCGGAATGAATCCATGGCCGGTTGCATATACGACTTATAATGATGAAACCATTAAAATCTTCAAAGCAGAATTTTCATATGAAAATATTGGAAAAATTTCGGGAGAAATTATTGGTATGAATGAAGAAAAGGGCTTAGGGGTAAAATGTAATGGTGGCGTTATTTATATTAAAGAGCTTCAGGCAACGGGTGGAAAGAGAATGTCAATTAAAGACTATTTAAGGGGACATGAACTAAAAACAGGAGAGATTTTTAAATAGAAAAAATTTTTAAACTCGGAAAGGATATTTTAAAATATGTTTTATCCATACTTTTATTTTGATTCTACTTATATACTTTTGATAATAGCCTTTGTTTTGTCGGCATTTGCGTCATTTGGAGTAAGAAATACTTTTTCAAAATATAGCGAAATAATAAACCAAAGAGGAATGACAGGCAGTGATGCTGCACGTGAAATTCTTGACCGAAACGGCCTTTATAATGTAAAAATTGAGCACGTTGCAGGCGAGCTTACCGACCATTATGACCCAAGAACAAATGTGATAAGGCTTTCGGACGCAACCTATAACTCAACATCAGTGGCGGCTGTGGGGGTTGCAGCACATGAGGCAGGACACGCAGTTCAGCATGCTTTAAAATACACTCCTATAAAGATAAGAAACAGCTTTGTTCCATTTGCGAATATAGGCTCATATCTTTCTATGCCATTGTTTGTCTTAGGACTTATTATGGGAAATGAAAAGCTTGCCTATGCGGGAATAATTTTGTTTTCTGCAGTCCTTTTGTTTCAGCTTATCACATTGCCTGTCGAATTTAATGCAAGCTCAAGAGCCTTGACAACATTGGATTCTGCAGGAATCTTATCAGAAATGGAAGTAAAGCAGGCAGGTAAGGTTTTAAAAGCCGCCGCAATGACATATGTTGCATCGGTTGCCTCAACTGCCTTGCAGCTTTTAAGACTTGTTTTGATATTTAACAGAAGGCGGGATTAGCTTGAAAAATGCACGACAGGAGGCACTTAGGTGCCTTTACCAGATAGAATATGAGGGTGCATATCTTAACATAGCACTAAAAAAACAACTTTTGTCCTCAAATCTCGATAAAAGAGACAAGGCTTTTGTCACTGCTCTTGTTTATGGAGTGGTGCAGCAAAGGCTTGCTTTGGAATATGTAATATCTCTTTATTCCAAAGTGAAAATTAAAAAGATTTCTAAATTCATATTGCTTATTTTAAAGCTGGGAATTTATCAGATTTTGTTCATGGACAAAATTCCTGATTCTGCCTTGGTAAACGAAAGTGTAAAGCTTGCCAAACGCTATGGACATATGTCAAGTGCAGGCTTTGTGAATGGACTTTTGAGAACCGTCATAAAAAACAAAGGACAAATTCCAAAACCAGAGGATAAATATGAGGCGCTTTGTGTAAAACACTCATTCCCAAAATGGATTGTAGAAAAATGGTGCAATGACTTTGGTGAGGAGTTTGCAGCCTCACTTATGGAAAGCTTAAATAAAGATGCTTTTGTGAATGTAAGGGTAAATACTTTAAAAGCAGACAAAAAAGAAATTATGAGTCTTTTTCCTGATGCAAAAGAGGGTAACTTTTCAGAGTTTTCGCTTAGTCTTAAAGGCTTCGATGCGGTTGGGAGTGCTGAATATAAAAATGGACTTATAACAGTTCAGAATGAGGCGGCAATGCTTGCAAGCGAGGTGCTTTCTCCAAACCCTGGTGAGATTGTAATGGATATGTGTGCCGCTCCGGGAGGAAAATCTACACATATTGCTCAGCTTATGAAAAACAAAGGAAGGGTTCTTTCCTTTGATTTGTATGAGCATAAAATTGAACTTATAAATGAAAACGCAAAAAGACTGGGGGCAGATATTATTGAAGCAAGTGTAAAGGATGCCTCGGTTTTTGATAAAAAATACGAAAATTTTGCCGATAAAATTCTTGTGGATGCTCCCTGCTCAGGGCTTGGAATAATACGAAAAAAACCTGATATAAAATGGAATCGTTGCGAGAATGAAAAATTTTCAGATATTCAATATAAAATTTTAACAAATGCAGCGAGGTACTTAAAAAAAGGTGGAGAGCTTGTCTATAGCACATGTACTCTTAACAAGGAAGAAAACGAAATGGTTTTTGAAAAATTCTTAAAAGAGCATAAAGATTTTTTGCAAGTTGACATAAGCAAATATTTTTCAAAAAGCGTTAAAAGAGATACTTTAAAAGAAGGATATGTTACACTTTATCCTAATATTGATGGTACCGACGGATTTTTTATATCAAAAATGAAAAAGGTGTGAAACTGTGGTTGATTTAAAGGATTTTCTATACGATGAATTAGAAAACTTCATAATGGAACTTGGGGAGCCTAAATTCAGAGCAAAGCAAGTATTTTCATGGCTGCACAAGGGTGCAGAAGGCTTTGACCAGATGAGCAATCTTTCAAAAGAAACAAGACAAAAGCTTTCTAAAGTAAGCTTTGTGTCAAGGCTTAAAATAAGAGAAAAGTACATTTCACAAATAGACGGAACAATAAAATATCTTTTTGAACTTGAGGACGGTAATTGCATTGAAAGTGTTGTAATGAGATACAACCATGGAATAAGCATATGCATATCATCCCAGGTTGGCTGCCGCATGGGCTGTGGCTTTTGCGCTTCAACCATAGGCGGACTTTACAGAAGCCTTACTCCTGCAGAAATCTTAAATCAGGTAATTTTTGCCCAAAAGGATATAGGTGAAAGAATAAGTAATATTGTAATGATGGGAATAGGCGAGCCTTTGGATAATTATGATAATGTAATAAAGTTTTTACATAATGTAAATCATCCCGATGGAATTTGTATAGGCTACAGACACATCTCACTTTCCACATGCGGCGTTGTGGATAAAATAAATAAGCTTGCAGAGGAAAAGCTTCCCATTACCTTGTCGGTTTCGTTGCATGCACCAAATAACAAAATACGTGACACAATAATGCCCGTCAATAAAAAATATCCTATAGAAACCCTTATAAATGCATGTAAGGATTATATAAAAAGCACAGGAAGAAGAATAAGCTTTGAATATGCACTCATTTCGGGAGTAAATGACTCTGATAATGAGGCAAAAGAGCTTGCAAAGCTTCTTTCGGGAATGCTCTGCCACATAAATTTAATACCAGTCAACAAGGTGGAGGAACGTGATTATCATAAGGGAACGGCGGAAAAAATAAAGCATTTTCAACAACAGCTCATTAAACTTGGAATGAATGCAACCATAAGGCGTGAGCTTGGAAGTGACATAAGTGCATCCTGCGGTCAGCTCAGAAAAAAAGTGCTGTAAATATATTATAATGACTGCCTTTTAAAAGCAAAAAGGCGGGATATAAAGGAGTATATTTTATGAGAATTGGTGCTGTAACAGACGTTGGCAAACAAAGAAAAATAAATGAGGATAGCTATTTTATCTATCGCAATGAAAATTTGCTTGGAGGAATGGTAGCTGACGGAATGGGGGGTCAGAATGCAGGCGAGATTGCAAGTGCTATGGCAACCCGAATTATAAAAGAATATATAGTAAATGAGTTTGACCCAGGTATGGACTATATGCAAATGGGTGAGCTTATAAGGTTAGCCTTTATTGATGCAAATGAAAGAATCTATAATTATGCAAAAGGCAAGCCTGCTTTTGAAGGAATGGGCACAACAGCAACCCTTGCCATAATTTACAAAAATAAGCTCATTGTTGCCCATGTAGGTGACAGTCGTGCTTATATTGTTAATGGTGAGGAGATTTCACAAATAACAAAAGACCATTCATATGTGCAGGAGCTTTTGTCACGAGGAGAAATAACCAAAGAATTTGCCGACCGACACCCTGCAAGAAACTACATAACCAGAGCGGTGGGAACAGAAGAAATTCTCAAGGTTGATGTGGTGATTTCAGATTATCATGATCAGATTATACTTTTGTGCAGTGACGGACTTTCAAATATGCTCAGCAATGCACAAATAACTCAGATAGTTGAGGAAAACGAAAATCTGCAGTCTGCTGCTGAGGCAATGATACGACTGGCAAACAAAAAGGGTGGACTTGATAATATTACAGCGGTTATTTTCTGCAAAGATTAATATTTTAGGGATTTTTTAAAAAAAGTGAAAGGGTATGAATTTTAGAAATGGAATATAATTTGATAGGTAAGATTCTTGGCGAAAGATATGAAATAACTGATGTTATAGGAAGCGGCGGCATGGCAACTGTCTATAAGGCAAAATGCAAACTTCTTAATAGAAATGTGGCGGTAAAGGTTTTGAAAAATTCCCTCAAAAATGATGAAGAGGTTGTAAAAAGATTCATTACCGAATCAAGGGCGGCTGCAAGCCTTTCTCATCACAACATTGTTTCGGTCTATGATGTAGGCGAAACCCCTGACGGACTTCACTACATAGTAATGGAGCTTGTTGAGGGAGAAACACTAAAGGAATATATAAGAAAAAAATATCGTCTTGATAAGCGCGAAGCATGCGATTTTGCATATCAGATAGCAATGGCATTAGAATGTGCCCATGAGCATGGAATAATACATCGTGATATAAAGCCGCATAATATTCTTGTAACCAAGGACCATACCCTGAAGGTGGCGGATTTTGGAATAGCACGCACTACGGGCTCGGATACAATGGTTGCCTCGGGCGGAAATGGAGTTTTTGGCTCGGCGCACTACATTTCTCCAGAGCAAGCAAGGGGCGGCTATATAGACGCAGCTTCAGATATTTATTCTCTTGGTGTGGTATTGTATGAAATGCTTACAGGAAGGCTTCCTTTTGATGGAGAAAATCCCGTAACCATAGCTTTGAAAAAGCTTGAAGAAGAACCTCTTGATGTAAGAGAGGTAATTGAGGATATCCCTGACAATCTTGCAAATGTTGTAATGAAGGCAATATCAAAGGAGCAGTATATAAGATATCAGAGCGCATCTGAAATGGCATATGATTTGCGTGAGATACTTGACAGTGATTTTATGGGAAGAATTGAATATCGCAATGTAAAAACCAGGAAAAATGTTAAAAAGCCAATAGGAATTACTCCCAAGAAAATCCTTTTAATAAGTGTTTTGGCGGCAGTAGTTTTTGGGGTTGTGACATATTTTGCATTCTCAGGAGGAAGAAAGGAATATAAGGTTCCCGACCTGATGGATAAAACCCTTGAAGAAGCAATTCAGCTTGCAAAGGATGCAGGCTTTTCCTTAGTCGAAGAGGAGATAGAATATGTTCCTTCTGATGAATATCAGGAAGGAAGAATAATGCGCCAAGACCCCGGGGCAAATGGCTATGTAAAGAAAAAGAAACCTATTAAATTGGTAATAAGCTCGGGACTTGGTGAAGGAGATATTGAGGTTCCTGAGGTTGTGGGCCTTGACTATGCAGAGGCGGCTACAATGCTTCGTGCAAGGAAATTAAAATATAATAAAATTGAAGAGGATAATGGAGAATATGCCCTTAACGAGGTAATTCGCCAATCCCCTAAAAAGGGAACTAAGGTCACTGAAAATTATGTTGTAATTTTGCACGTTTCCACAGGTCAGGCAGCAGAAAGCCCTGAACCGAGTGAAGTTGCAATGGTTCCGGTTCCCGATGTTGTAGGAAAAAGCCAAAGCTCAGCAGAGGCACTAATAAAGGCGTCGGGACTAAAATGCGGAAATATAAGCAAGGAAGACTCAGATGAGCCCGAGGGAACTGTAATAGAGCAAAGCCCGAAAGCAGAGAGTCAGTCGCCCGAGGGAACATATGTTGATTTGGTAATAAGTGCAGGACAAAAAGAGCCTACACCTACTCAGACTCAGACTCAGGCACCGATTCCTACAGAGCAAATAAAAAAGAAATATCTTACAATCACATTGCCCCAAACCGAATCGGGAGTGGTACAGGTGAAATTGGTTGCAAATGGCACAAAAATATATGACAAGCAGCATCAATGCTCAGAGGTAGAAATCGATATACCTGTGACTGCAAAAAATGATGCGACAGTTGAAGTCTATTTTGACGGTGTGCTTAAAACAACCAAGGTGATTGAATTTTAAACTAAAATAATTGCTTAGTGCTTTAAAAAGACTTTGTAACTTATGAAAGGAAATGATTGATTGACAGGCGTAATTGTAAAGGGAATAGGCGGATTTTATTATGTAAAATCTGATGATGGAGAGATTGTTGAATGCAGAGCAAGAGGGGTTTTAAGAAAGGAAAATATAAAGCCTATGATAGGCGACAGGGTAGTGGTGGAAAATGCAAGCCTTGTAAAAATTGATAAAAGAAAAAACTTTCTTATTCGTCCCACTGTGGCTAATATTGATAATATTGTAATTGTGTCGGCACCTGTCTCACCCGAGCCTGACTTTATGTTAATAGACAAGATGCTTGTTAATGCAGAAATTGCTGGAATAAAGCCTATAATTTGCATTAATAAAACAGATTTGGCATCGCAAAATGAGATTTTTGAGATTTATTCCCTTGCAGGCTATCCTGTAGTGGTTGTATGTGCAAAACAAACCAAAGGTATTGATGAGCTTATGCCATATCTTAAAAATAAAACTACTGCTTTTGCAGGACTTTCAGGAGTGGGAAAATCAAGTATATTAAATATTATAACTCAAAAGGATATGCAAACTGGGAGTGTAAGTGATAAAATAAAGAGAGGAAAGCACACAACAAGACATGTTGAACTTTTAGAGCTTCCCCAAGGAGGCTTTGTGTTAGATACCCCAGGCTTTAGCTCCCTTGAGGTTGAGGGAATAAAGGCAGAGGAGCTTTGTGAGTATTTTCCTGAAATGAAGACAGAAAAAAATTGCAGATTTAAAGGCTGTGCGCATATAAATGAGCCTGATTGTGTCATAAAACAAAAGCTTTCAGAAGGCAAAATATCAAAGTCAAGATATGATAGCTATTGCGAGCTATATGCTGCATTAAAAAAAATAAAGGATTGGGAAAAATGAGGGCAATTTTGTTTGCGGGAGGAAATCTTCCGAGTCGAGGAAAGATAGAAGAATATGTAAATGACAAGGATTTTATAATATGTGCCGATTCGGGCTATGACCACGCAAAAAAGGTGGGAGTAAATCCTGATATCATAATAGGCGACATGGATTCAGTTAAAAGCACCGATATAGACATAAATAAAATAGTATATCCAAAAAGAAAAGACTATACTGACAGTGAGCTTATAATGGAATATGCATTGGAAAAAGGCTATGATGAGCTTATCATGTTTGGTTTTATCGGAACAAGAATGGACCATACCATAACAAATATTTCCCTGCTTTTAAAATATTCTGAGCTTGACGCTGTGATAGTAGATGAAAATAATGAAATCAGAGCTGCAGGAAAAACCAATATAATTAAAGGGAAGAGGGGAGATATTATCTCTATAATTCCTATTGGGGGGGATTTGGTTGGCATAAGCACAAAAAATCTTGAATATCCTCTTGAAAATGAAACCCTTTATTTTGGAGAGGGCAGAGGAGTAAGTAATGTTATGGAAAAAGAAATCTGTGAAATTGAAATCAAATCAGGCAGAGGTCTTTTAATAAAAAGTAAGGATTAGGGGAAAAATAATGATATATCTTGATAATGCCTCAACCACAAAGCCATCCGAGGCGGCAAAAAATGCATTTTTAGAGGCGTGCGATAATTTTGCAAATCCATCAAGCCTTCATGCATTAGGACTAAAAGCAGAAAAAATTGTTTCCTCAGCCAAAGAGGAAATTGCAAAAAAACTTGAGGTGGGGACAGAAAATATATATTTTACATCGGGTGGAACCGAGGCAAATAACATGGCTATATTGGGATATTGCCATGCAAATCATAAAATGGCAAGGCACATAATCACAACCAAAGTAGAGCATCCGTCGGTTATGTCACCCTTTCAAAAGCTCGAAGAAGAGGGCTTTTTGGTGGATTTTGTGGGGGTGGATTCTGATGGAAGAATAAACATGGAAGAATTTTCGGATGCACTTTGCGGGGACACTCTTTTTGTGAGCGTAATGGCGGCAAACAATGAAACGGGAACAATTATGCCAATCCCTGAAATTAAAAAAATAATGAAACAAAAAGCTCCCAAAGCCATTCTTCATGTTGATGCGGTTCAGGGCTTTGGAAAAATCCAATTAAAGCCCATGCTGTGGGGTGCAGATATGATGTCTGTAAGTGCCCACAAAATTCATGGCATAAAGGGAACAGGCGCACTTTATTCCAATACTGCAAGGCTAAAGCCTCTTTTGTTCGGTGGAGGTCAGCAGAAGGATTTGCGCTCGGGAACTGAAAATGTGCCAGGAATAGCTGCCTTTGGCGCAGCCGCCGCCTTGGTTGATACTGACAATTCGAAAATTCTAAAAACACGAATGGCAATTAAAAAAGCACTGGAAGAAAGAATAGAAAATATCACATTTAATGGCTCGGACGAGTATCAGACAGGATATGTTTTAAATGTGTCCTTCATAGGAATTAAAGCAGAAATTCTTCTCCATATGCTTGAGGCTAAGGGGATATATGTGTCAACAGGTTCGGCGTGTTCGTCAAATAAGCCTATGCCAAGCCATGTGCTTAACGCTATGGGGAAGACTGCGGAAGAAATTAATGGCGCAATAAGAATAAGCTTTGATAAGCCCCTTGATGATAACAAAATAAAAATAATAGCAGATGAAATTTCTGCAGGAGTAAAAGAAATAAGAAAATATATAAGATAAATAAAAAGCAATTCCAATACGGAATTTGAAATAACTAAAGATTGGAAAGGGAATAAAGATGTCAGATATTTTGGTAAGAGGTTCCTCGACAGATGGAGCAATAAGGGTTTTTGTGGCAATAACAACTGATATTGCAAATGAAGCACAAAGGATACACAACACATATCCTACTGCAACTGCCGCTTTGGGAAGAACCCTGACAGCGGCGGCTATTATGGGAGCGGGGTTAAAAAGCGAAGACGATAACATAACAATTCAGTTTAGAGGAAATGGTCCGCTTGGCAGAATGATTGCAGTAACCAATGAAAAAAGCGAGGTAAGGGGATATGTCGAAAATCCTTTTGTGGATTTACCTTTAAACAAAAATGGAAAGCTCGATGTAGGTAAGGCAGTCGGTAAGGGACAGCTCAATATTGTGAGAGATTTAGGATTAAAAGAACCATATATAGGACAGGTTCCCATTGTGACAGGCGAAATTGCAGAGGATATTACCTACTACTATGCCGCAAGTGAGCAGATACCAACGGCAATAGGACTTGGTGTTTTAGTAGATACTGATAACAGCGTAATTAATTCAGGTGGCTTTATGCTTCAGCTTATGCCAGAGGCAGATGAAGAAACTGCTATAAAATTGGAAGAAAAAATGAAAAATCTTCCCTCGGTGACAAATATGCTCTCAGATGGAATGAGTGCAGAGGATATATTGTTTTATATAACCGAAGGCTTTGATATGATTATGGAAAACAAGGGAGTAACACCAAAATATCATTGCCCATGCAGCGTAGAACGTATGGAAAAGGCGCTTATATCTATAGGCAAAGAAGAGCTTGAAAGCCTTATACAAGAACAAGGTGAGGCAGAGCTTTCCTGCCAATTCTGCGACAATAAATATAAATTTACCCAAAAAGAGCTTTTAGAGCTTTTAGAATCGGCAAAATAACAAGGAGAAAAACATGGAAAAATTCACTTACACACCAAGAGGAGTGTGCTCAGCTAAAATTGAATTTGAAATAGATGACGGTATTGTAAAAAATGTAAATTTCACTCGTGGATGCAATGGAAATACTCAAGGTATTTCAAAGCTTGTTGAGGGTATGAGTGCAAAAGAGGTTATAAAAAGGCTTAAGGGAACAAACTGCGGAGGAAGAGGCACTTCGTGTCCCGACCAGCTTGCCCGCGCATTAGAGGAAGCACTAAAAACTAAAAATCAGTAATATTTTCCGATTTTCAATCATATAATGATATTATGGACATTTATAATTTGTATGCTTTACTATTAGAAAAATATCAGGAGTGATTGGAATGAAAAAAATAATTTTAACCTGTATGATAATTGTTGTTTCCTTGCTTGTAGTGAGCGGATACAGGGACAAAGAGCAAATGAAGCTTGAGCTTTATTTTGTAGATAGCTCTATGCAAAGACTCATAGCGTCGGATTTTTATGCCGAGGCAAGGGACTCTGCCGATGCGGCAAGGATTGTGATAGACGAGCTTTTAAAAGGCAGAGATTCCAATGACAAAATTGTCAGGATAATGCCTGATGTAAAAAACGGATTGACAGTAAGGGTGAAAAATCAAACAGCTTTTGTGAATATAAGCCGCGAATTTCAGCGAAAGCACTCCGCTATGCGCCATCACGAGGTGCTGACAATTTATCAGATAGTAAATTCCCTTGCATCAATAGATGGAATTGTGAATGTGAAATTTACAATAGATAATAAAGAGGAAAAGGACTTTAAAGGCTTTTGCGATATGAGAGAAACCTTTATTCCTGATTATTATATATAAAAATTTTGAGGTAGAAAAAATGGCTATTACAAAAGAAATTTTCGGAACGTTGGAAAATGGAGAAAAAGTATATCTTTACAAACTTGACAATGGCAAAAATTTAAGTGCTGAAATTTTGTCATATGGCGGAATTGTGAAAAATCTTTATGTGAATAAGAATGGACAACAGATAGATGTTGTTCATGGCAGGGACACTCTTTTGCAATATCTTGATAACAAGGGTTGCTTTGGTGCGGCAATAGGACGTCATGCAAATCGCATAAAAAATGCAGAATTTGAAATTAATGGAAAAACCTACAAGCTTGCCAAAAACAATGGCGAAAATTCCATTCATGGCGGAGTTGTGGGTTTTGGGAAAAAGAATTGGGAAAGCGAGGCGGCAGGAACTTATGATGAGCCTGCTGTGGTAATGAGTCTTTTTTCTCCTGATGGAGATGAGGGATTTCCTGGAAATTTAAATGTGAAAATGACCTATACCCTTACAAAGGAGAATGCCTTAAAAATTCATTACGAGGCAATTTCGGATGAGGAAACAGTGGTAAATCTTACAAACCACAGCTATTTTAATTTAAATGGTCACGATTCGGGCTCAATTTATGAGCATACCCTTTGGATAGATTCTGATTTTTACACACCAAATACATCGGAGTGCCTTCCCTGTGGCGAAATCCGCTCGGTAGAGGGAACGCCATTTGATTTTAGAAAACAAAAAAAAATAAAAGATTTAATTTTTTCTGATTTTGAACAAATAAAAATGTTTGGGGGCTATGACCATAATTTTGTGTTAAATAAAAGAGGATATAAAAAATTTGCAACCCTTAAAGGGGATAAGAGCGAAATTGTTATGGAAATTTATACCAATAAGCCAGGAGTGCAGATATATAGTGCAAATTCCATACATGAAGAAACAATTTGCAAAAATGGTGTGCAATACAAAAAGCACAGCGGAATTTGCTTAGAAACACAATTTTTTCCGAATAGTACAGCTTGTGCACATTTTCCCGACGTGTTCTTGAAAAAGGGCGAAAAATATGACTATACAACAGAATATAGATTTGTAGAAGAATAATAGGATATATAAAAAAGTCAATGAGGAAGCGAGGGGGAAAACCTCCAACCACATTGACTTTTTTAGTTTTTTTCAATTACAACATATGCAATGGCATATTCGCCGCAATGAGAAAGGGAAACAAAGGTGTTTGAGTTTTCTAAAAAAGCAAGCTTATATGCCTTTATATATGGCTTGCCAAGTGAGTCGTGCAAAAGCTCAATATCCTTAAGAGAAAATCCTCTTATGCCTGTGCCGAGTGCTTTTGAGTATGCTTCCTTTGCAGCATATGCGGCAGCGGCAGACTGTGGCTTGTCGGAAATATATTCTATTTCTGCCGATGTAAAAAAGCGATTAAGAAAATCTGTTTCATTCATAAGCTTTTTAATTCTGGATATTTCTATAATATCAGTGCCTATTCCTAAAATCATAGCATCACCTTTTGGGGAGAAGATTTTTTGAGTAACTCACGCATTTTGTCGTTGGGAGAAAAAATAATTCTTATAGACTCGGTTTTTCCTTCAGGAACAAAATCCACAAAGATGCGACCCTCAGCATATGGATTTCCTGAAAAATCGTAAATTTTGATTATGTTATTTTTGTTATTAAATTGAGAATCCGAAACAGGCAAGCATCTTTCAATTTTATGAAAGTCAATAGAAAAAAGATGCTTTCTGCGTGATTTTCCCATTATTTTATCAATGTCCAGATATTGATTTGTAAGCTCGTATTCATATTCGATATTAAGATTTTGTAAAAGCCGCCATGCTCCTAAAATTACACCTGTAATAATTATAGATGCAATTATTGAAAGTGCTTTTAAAAAGGTAAAGGCAAAAAAAGAAATTGAAACTGCTGCAAAAATTATTAATGTAGCCAAAATGTAATCTGTTGGTGTCTTTCTTTTTACAACCAAATGTTCAGCATGAAAATCCATAATTTTTCCTCCAAAGTTACTTAAATATAGTAAGAAATTGTAATTTTAGTATGTAAAATTTAAAATATTTTATTAAAGTCAAATTTTTCGATTTTTTAAAATATCATATAAAGCCATTAGTCCTCTTGCACGATGGCTTATTTGGTTTTTTTCTTCCAAGCTTGCCTCTCCAAAGGTTTTAGAAAGCTCGTCTGACATAAATATCGGGTCGTAGCCAAAACCTCCATTCCCTGATGGTGCATGGGTAATGCTTCCCAAAACCTCGCCATGGGTCACAATTTCTTCACCATCAGGAAGAATAAACGCAATGGATGAAATAAACTTTGCACTGCGGTCAGAAAAAGCTTCAAGCTCAGACAAAAGCTTTTTAATACGCTCTTGGTCAGTTGCATCCTCGCCTGCATATCTTGCAGAATAAACTCCGGGAGCTCCGCTAAGCGCATCAACACAAAGTCCCGAATCATCTGCAATTACAGCATAATCGCAAAGCTCTGCAATTGCCCTTGCTTTAATAAGTGCATTTTCTGCAAAGGTCTTTCCATTTTCTTCGGGTTCTATATCAATTCCGATATCAGCCTGAGAAAGAACTTCAAATCCGAGAGGAGAAAGAATTTTTTCAAATTCTCTGATTTTTCCTATGTTATGAGTTGCTGCGATTACCTTCATTTTTTAATTCCTTTCTTAAGATAAAGCTTTAGATAAATAAGTAATTGCGAAACGTTTGTTTCGCAATTACTCTATAAAATAAAAATTATTTGTCGGTCATTATTTCCTTTATGGAAGATGCAAGCCCTGCAATCCCCTGAATTTGTGAAGGTATAATAATTTTTGTTGCCTTTCCGTCGGCAGCCTTTTCAAAGCTTTCCAAAGCCTTGATTGAAATATATGCGTCCGAAGGATTTGCATCATTTATTTTTCTTATACCCTCTGCAATAGCAGTCTGAACTGCCAAAATTGCTTCTGCCTCACCCTCTGCCTCTTTTATGGCAGCTTGCTTTTGAGCCTCTGCACGAAGAATTGCAGATTCCTTTTCACCCTCGGCGATAAGAATTGCTGATTTTTTGTTTCCCTCTGCAATTAAAATTGCCTCTCTTCTTTCACGCTCTGCCTTCATCTGCTTTTCCATAGCATCCTGAATTTCACGTGGCGGTAAAATATTTTTCAATTCCACACGATTGATTTTGATGCCCCATGGGTCGGTCGCCTCATCTAATATGGTACGCATTTTTGTGTTGACAGTATCACGTGAGGTAAGGGTTTCGTCAAGTTCTAAGTCACCAATGATATTTCTTAGCGTTGTAGCTGTGAGATTTTCAATAGCCATCATGGGACGCTCAACTCCATATGTGTAGGACTTGGGGTCGGTTATCTGATAATAAACAACTGTATCAATCTGCATGGTAACATTGTCTTTAGTTATAACAGGCTGGGGAGGAAAATCCACAACGTGTTCTTTAAGACTTACCCTTCTTGCAACTCTGTCAATAAAAGGAACTTTAAAATGAACTCCCACACCCCATGTGGCAAAATATCCGCCAAGACGTTCCACAATATATGCATTCGCCTGGGGAACTATTTTTATGCAGGATATCAAAAGCAGTAAGACAAGAATAAAAACAATTAAAATTTCCATAAAAATTTCTCCTTTTTAATTAATAATCAGGTAATTGTAAATTTTAAAAAGTTTTGCAATTACTTAAAATTAATAACGCTTTACAATAAGTTTTACACCTTCAACCTTTTCAACAATTACCTTTTCGCCCACATCAATTATGTCATCATCTGAGCTTCTTGCAGCCCATGAAATGCCACTAAATTTTATTTGACCGCTTTGGGAAAGATTATCTATTTTCTCGGTTACGGTAGTCACTCTTCCTATGTGAGCTTCAACGTTAGTTTTCTCAGGATTCCTATTTATTATTTTCGTAACAAAAGGTTTTGTAAGAATTAAAAGAAGGGCTGAAATTGCAATGAATAAGATCCATTGCAGGGTAAGACTTGCGCCTGCACAGGCTGCAATAAATGCCGAAAGCGCACCGCCTGCAAACCATATGGAAACAAGCTGGGTTGTAAAAAGTTCAATCACAACAAAAGCAATTAATGCTATAAGCCATGCATATACCATAATATTCACCAAACCTTTCTGCTGGCTTTTTTTAAAAAAACCCTGCCGATTAATCATGGCAAGAAGGGGAATATAAAAATTTATTACCCTAATATAATTATAGCATTTTTTATTTTAAAAGTCAAGAAATTTAACGTTTTGGCAATGCCTTTGATGTAAATTGAATAAAAATGTGAAAAAAATAAAAAAATGTAAAAAAACACTTGACTTATGGGAGGATAGATGCTATAATATCAAGAGAAGAGAAGTGACTTCTTTTTTTTGTGTTTAAAAAAAGTCATTTCGTAAAAGCTAATTGCCTAAATAAGGCAGGTACGGAGGTGTAATATCCATGAGAGTAAAAATCACATTGGCTTGTTCAGAGTGTAAGCAAAGAAACTATAACACAATGAAAAACAAAAAGAACGATCCTGACAGATTGGAAATGAATAAGTATTGCAGATTTTGCAAAAAGCATACCCTTCATAAGGAAACAAAATAATAACCACTGTTTGGAAAAAGGAGTGTAGGAAATGGCAGATACAACAAATAATGTTCCGGCTAAGTCAAAAAAGACAAGCCTGGTAAAATTTTTCCGCGAAACAAAAGCGGAGCTTAAAAAGGTTTCATGGCCTTCAAGACAGCAGCTTGTGAGAAACACAATGATAATTATAGGATTTATTGCAATTGCTACTATCTTCCTGTCAGTTCTTGACGTTGCATTTTCGTGGTTATTTTCATTAATCACTAAGCAATTCTAATTGAAAAGAGGAGTGATTTGATGGCTGAGGAAGCAAAGTGGTATGTTGTGCATACCTATTCCGGTTATGAAAACAAAGTAAAGGCCAATCTTGAAAAATCAGTCGAAAACCGCGGAATAAGCAATCTTATCCAAAGCGTGGAGGTTCCACTTGAGGATGTGGTTGAGGAAAAAGACGGAGAGGAAAAAATTGTAAAACGCAAAATTTTCCCCGGCTATGTTGTCATAAAAATGATAATGAACGACGAAAGCTGGTTTGTTGTGCGTAACACAAGAGGTGTTACCGGCTTCGTAGGCCCCGGCTCAAAGCCTGTTGCTTTAAGTGATGCTGAAGTGGAAAGCATGGGAGTGGAAAAGGTTCGTGCGGCAGATATGAAGGTATCTGTGGGCGATTCTGTAAGAATAAAATCCGGTCCCCTCGAAGGCTTTGCAGGCAGCGTAGAAATGATTGATTCAGAACGAAGAAAGGTTATCGTCCGTGTTTCAATGTTCGGACGTGAAACCCCCGTTGAGGCCGATTATAAGGATTTGGAGCTTCAGAACTAAAACTCTGAATTCACAATTTTTAACATCGTTATAAATTCTCTTTAATTAAAAGAATTTATATATCCCTCTGGTGACAGTGGGAGGACTCAAATTGTCCGCTAATTACCACATTTATGCAGCTTTTTGCTGTAGATTTTAAGGAGGTGGCCATATAATGGCACAAAAAATTGCAGGTTATATCAAACTACAAATTCCCGCAGGTAAAGCGACTCCGGCACCCCCTGTTGGTCCCGCTTTGGGTCAGCACGGTGTTAACATCGTTCAGTTTACCAAGGAATTTAACGAGAAAACAGCTAAGGATGCAGGTCTTATAATCCCTGTAGTAATTACAGTTTATGCAGACCGTTCATTCTCCTTTATCACCAAAACTCCGCCCGCTGCGGTATTGTTGAAAAAGGCTTGTAAAATTGAAAGCGGTTCAGGTGTTCCTAACAAGACAAAGGTTGCTAAAATCAGCAAGGCTGACTTGCAGGCTATTGCAGAGCAGAAAATGCCTGACTTGAACGCTGCAAGCGTTGAAGCCGCTATGAGCATGATTGCAGGTACTGCAAGAAGTATGGGTATCGTAGTAGAGGACTGATAAGATTTATTTTAGTGGGAGAGGGTCATGTATGCTCTTGATTGACCACATAAGGAGGAAAAAATATGTTCAGAGGTAAAAAATATCAGGACAGCGTTAAGCTGATTGATAAGTCTAAGCAGTATGAAGTTGCTGAAGCTTTGGATTTGGCAATAAAGACAGCTAAGGCTAAGTTTGATGAAACTGTAGAAGTTCATGTGAAATTGGGCGTTGACTCAAGACACGCTGACCAGCAGGTAAGAGGAGCTATTGTTCTTCCTCATGGCACAGGAAAAACTGCTAAGGTTTTGGTTTTCGCTAAGGGAGATAAGGCTGAAGAGGCAGTAGCTGCAGGTGCTGACTATGTTGGCGAAATGGAACTTGTTACAAAAATACAAGGCGAAAACTGGTTTGATTTTGACGTGGTTGTTGCAACTCCTGACATGATGGGTGTTGTAGGTCGTCTTGGTAAGGTCTTAGGTCCTAAGGGATTGATGCCTTCACCAAAGGCAGGAACTGTTACAATGGATGTAGCAAAAGCTGTTAAGGAAATCAAAGCAGGTAAAATTGAGTACAGACTCGATAAAACAAATATTATACATTGCCCAATAGGCAAGGTGTCATTCGGAAAAGAAAAATTGGCAGAAAACTTTAACGCTCTTATGGGCGCTATTATCAAGGCAAAGCCATCAGCTGCCAAGGGTCAATATTTAAGAAGCGTTGTTGTTTCTTCAACAATGGGCCCTGGAATTAAATTGAATGGCGCAAAAATTTCAGGTTAATTTTTAAATTAACTATTGACAATGTTTGTTGTGTGTGGTATAATTACATGGTTTGGTGGTTATGCCACACATAATATAAATCCGTAGAAAGCAGGTATCCTCATTAAAAAAGGGGTGTAAATCCAGCCGAGGGTGTTTTAGAAATCGAATAAGCTTGATTTTTAATGCTCTTTGCACGTTCTACGGCAAAGAGCTTTCAATTTTTTGAAAGCTAAACAGCTTTATGGGAGGTGAACTAAAAAATGCCAAGTGAAAAAGTTTTAGAAGCAAAGAAAGCACAGGTTGCAGAACTTATTGAAACATTAAAGAGCGCTACAACAGGTGTACTTGTTGACTACAGAGGTTTAACTGTTGAAGAAGACACTAAGCTCAGAAATGATTTAAGAGCAGCAGGCGTGCAATACTTCGTTGTAAAGAACACATTGCTTCGTTTGGCAGCAAAGGAAACAGGTCTTGATGGATTGGATGAAATTCTTCACGGACCAACAGCTTTGGCAATATCAGAGGACGCAGTTGCTCCTGCAAAGGTATTGGCAGAGTTTGCAAAAGGTAACGACAAAATGCAACTCAAATCTGGTTTCATGGAGGGAAAGGTATTATCCTTAGACGAGCTCACAACGCTTGCAAAAACTCCAAACAAGGAAACTCTTATCGCAAAGGTTATGGGCAGCTTGAACTCACCAATTTCTGGTCTTGCAAGATTGCTTAGCACAATCGTTGACGGCGGAGTGGAAATTCAGGATTTGATAGCTAAGAAGGCAGGCGAGGCTGTAGAGGAAGCTCCCGCAGAAGAACCTGCAAAAGAAGAAGCTCCTGCTGAAGAGGCAGTAGCTCCTGAAGAGGCTCCTGCAGAAGAAGCAGCACCTGTAGAGGAAGCTCCTGCAGAAGAAACCAAAGAAGAAGCATCAGCAGATGCAGAATAATTAAAAAACGATATAGGAGGTAAAAAACAATGGCAGACGTACAGAAAATCTTAGATGATATTAAAGAATTAAAATTGTTGGAAGTAGCTGAATTAGTTAAGCTTATGGAAGAGGAATTTGGTGTTAGCGCAGCAGCTCCCGTAATGGTAGCAGGCGCAGCAGCAGAAGGCGGCGCAGCAGCAGCTGAGCAGAGCGAATTTGAAGTTATCCTTGCTGATGCAGGTGCTTCAAAGCTTGGCGTAATCAAGGTTGTAAGAGAAATCACAGGTCTTGGCTTGAAGGAAGCAAAGGCATTGGTTGACGAGGCTCCAAAGCCCTTGAAGTCAGGCGTTGATAAGGACGAGGCTGAATCAATCAAGGCTAAGCTTGAAGAAGCTGGTGCAAAGGTTGAGTTGAAATAATCATGATTATTGACCTATCCGAAATAATTAAGGATTACGGCGGTAAAATGATAATTTCATCACCTGTTAAAATGGACGATACTGTCTTTTTGGGAGAATCGTTTGTTTTTGAAGAGCCTTTCAATGTAGATGGAACAATCACAAATAACACTAAATCCTTGGAGCTTAAGGCAAAGGTGGAGGGGAAATGCAGAGTGCATTGTGCACGTTGTGGAAAGCCTTTCTGCGTGAGCGTTAAGTTTCGTATGAATGAAAATCTCATAAGCGAGGAAAGTAGTGTTGCAGAGGATGATGAAGCAGTGGTATTTTCAGGCGAAAAGCTTGACATTACCGACATTGTCTTAAATAACTTCCTCATGAATGTTTCGGGAAAATATCTTTGCAATGAAAATTGCAAGGGCTTGTGTCATAAATGCGGAAAAGACCTTAATGAAGGCGACTGCGATTGTGATACAGAGGATATTGATCCACGTTGGGCAGGCTTGCAGGAAATCATGAAGAATATGACTGATACCGAATAGGAGGTGCGATTAAGATATGGCAGTACCTAAGGGTAAAGTATCGAGATCAAGAAGAGATAAAAGACGCGCGAACTGGAAGTTGACAGTTCCGGGCATGGTAGAATGTCCGCAGTGTCATGAATACAAGATGCCTCATAAGGTTTGTAAGGCTTGTGGCTATTACAATGGTAAAGAGGTAATCAAGGTTTCTGAAAACTAAAAAATGAAAAGCTTACAGAAAAGGATTTCTTTTCTGTAAGCTTTTTTTGTGTCTTTAAAAAAAGGAAAGAGAGAATGAATTTTATAAAAAAACTATTTGTAAATTATTCTTTTGCCTCTTCTGACATTTTCTCACGTGCAAGATTGCAAAAATATCTATATTTCATTTCGGCAGCCTTTATTTGAAATATAAGTCTGTCAGATTGCAGATTATTTGACGAAAAATTAAAAATTTCATTTAATCTTTTAAGCTCAAGCTTTGCATTTTTAAGCTCTTGTAATATCTCTAACCTTTCTTTTCTATGTTGAGGAGTTTCTTTTAATGAAGAGTTTTTGTTGAAAATCAAAGGTATCAGCCTCCTTTTTATGTTAGTATATGGAAAAATTATCATCATATACAAAAAAATAGAGTCAATTTTTTGAAGGGCAGAGAATATAGTATAATAGTAGCCCGATATTTTAAAAAGATTTTCGCCTATGGAAAGGATTGATGGATATGAATAATGATGTTGAAAAAAAATTAGCAAGCTTGTTGTCGGGGATTAATCCTGCAGTTTTAAAAAATGCAAATTTGGAAAAGCTTTTAAATTCAGAGCAAGGCAAAAAAATAGCAAAAAGCCTTTCTGATAGCGACCGTCAGAAGATTGTTTCAAGCTTTATGAATATGAGTAATGAAGAAATAAAAAATAAGATTAATAAGATGAAAACATCAGAACTTTCAGGATTATCGGCAGAAGAAATTTTAAAAAAGCTGAGGTGATTTTTTATGCAAAATGATATCATGGATACCTTAAAAGGGGTTTTGGGTGACAATGCAGAGGAAAAAATTCAAAGTGCCTTGAGTATGCTCCAACCTATGTCAGAAAATAATGGCGTTGAAGCTCAGAGTAATGATATTGATTTTTCCAATCAGATAAAAAGTCTGATGGGACAAATGGCAAACAGTAACGACAGCCGCTCAAATCTTTTAATGTCATTAAAGCCATATATGCGAGGGGAAAGACAAAAAAGCATAGATAATGCAGTAAAAATTCTCAATTTAACAAGACTTACAGGATTATTTAAATAAAAGCTTTGAAAATCCAATTTTGTTTTTGTTATAATTACAGATAGTTTCAAAATATGTTAAAAGGGTGGAAAGGAATGATTTTTTAAAAAATGTATAGGAAGTATTATAGCTATAATGATATGCCGCAGGCAGCACATCGTACCATAAAAGAGGTCAATGCTTCTTCTGCGCAAATTATTGAAAAGAATAAAGAACAACCACCTGCCAATAATAAAAAAACAGGCGGTTTTTTAGAAAATATTGAAAGTGACGATATAATTTTAGCGGTAATTGTGCTTATACTTCTTTTAAATGATTGCGATGACAAGTTGCTTTTGCTTGCCCTCGCATTTGTTTTCATAAGTGGCGTTGAAAGATAAAAAAAGATGAGATTTTAAAATTCTGCCGCTTTTAAAATCTCATCTGACAATAAGTTCTTTATTTGATTTCTACACTCACAGTGGGAGAGTGGTTAACAATAACACCGGTGTTTTCGGTGATAAAAACTACAGGAATATGATAAATGCCGGCGCTTAAGCCACTCAAATCCACCTTGGCTTTAACCTCTTTCATTTTACTTTTTGCACCTGTAAGCTCTACCGCTAATTTAGAGGGAATAATTGTTGCAGAAAGCCCTGAGGGGATATTTTCAGCTATGATATCAAAGGATACCAATTCCGTTGTAATTTTTTCTATGTCAGCGGTCATCATAAGCTCTTCGGTTTGCTCAGGGCAATATACATTTTCGGGGATTATAAGCTTCATTTGATATTTGTTTGAGCCTGATGCGGTTATACCATCAGCAAAATCAGCGTAAATTGTGGTTATTTCATCAGCCTTACCTATTTCTATACCTATTTCAATTTTATCCTTGGAAAAGCTTTTCACAATGACCTGATATCCCGATATGTCGATGTCAGGATTAAGAACAATGGGAATAGTTTTTCTTGAATATATTTTATTGGACACCTCTATTGCAGACAAGCCTGAAACAACCTTGTTTTTGGGAGTAATTATGTCATGCTCGGCAGATGCAAAGGCAATGGAATATCTGTCTGAATTGTCGGAGGTCATGGAGGATACATCGATTGACAAATAAGCCTCTTTAATAAGAATAATATCAGATGAAGCACCTTTTATTTGTATGGTGTCAATAGCAGGGGTGCTTTTTACAATATAATCTTTATTTTTGTCTGCACCTGTCTGGCGAATATACACCGGCACTTCTTTGGTTATAGAATTTTCAACTTTTACTGTCACTGATGAGAATTTATTCTTGGTAATCATAACCGAGGGATTAGGAATTGTAAAGGTAAGATTTTCAGAATATTCTCCCGCCTCTGTTATGTCGGACAGGTCTATTGTAGCAGAAATTGAGTTTAGTATGCTTTTTACGTCGCTGCGTCTTCCGCGGACATCTATTGAAATGGGCGGCAGCTCATCACGATCAACAAAAATGAGGTTGTTTTTTTGCAAATTATTTTCACCCAATGTGTTAATTTCAATATTGTTTATTGTAAGATTAATTTCAGGGTCTTCTGAATATGTTATGGCGAACCATAACACGATAGCTGAAAAGAAAGATAGTATCTGCAGAAGATATTTTTTTGCCACAGGAGGATTTTTTTTCTTCATTTGGAATTCCCCTTCCAGAATTTTATTCTGTCCAAATCATTTTTTGTGTTTTGCGAGGACAGTCCGCGAACAAGTGCGTGTTTCAAAGTTACATCAACAACATTTCGTGTAAGTGTGCCATTTACAGCTAATGAAATTTTTCCGGTTTCTTCGCTTATGACAATAACAATGGCGTCGGAATTTTCTGACATTCCAAGAGCCGCACGATGTCTTGTGCCAAGCTCTCTTGGGAGATTAGCATTTGAAGTTAATGGCAAAAGACAGCCTGCTGTGAATATTTTTTCATCCCTTATTATAACTGCACCATCGTGGAGCGGCGTGTTTGGGACAAATATGTTTTCAAGCAGAGCTGAGGTTATCTCTGCATTTATTGGAGTTCCTGTCTTTATAACATCACCAAGCTTGGTGGTTCTCTCCAAAACAATCAAAGCTCCCGTCTTAGAACGTGACAGGTTTGTGCAGGCATTAACAATTTCCTGAATATATATATCAAGTTCTTCATTATCAATTTGGTTGTTGCCAAAGACAATTAAAGAGCCTGCCTTTGAGCGCCCAAGACGTTCTAATATGTTACGAAGCTCGGGCTGGAAGATTACCACGATTGCAAAAAGACCTATCTGCATAGTGTTTCTTAACAAGAAATTCATTGTGGTAAGATTAAGCCATGCGCTTATTTGCAAAGCGAAAAACAAAATGACAATTCCCTTTACAAGCTGAACCGCACGGGTTTCCCTTATCATTTTCAAAAGATTATAAAGAAGTATTGCAACTATGACAATATCTATAATATCAGTGATTTTTAAAAGCTTTAAAAAATCGCTGACATATTGCATTAAAAGATCCACTTTTTCACCCTCCTACAATATACAAAATAGCTATTATATTTATTATACTATATTTTTTTAAAGATTGCCAGCATAAATCGAAAAAATATTAAAAAAATCTTGTTTATTCTATTTGTGTGTGATATAATTGAGTAAAGAAAAGTTTTTCTCTTTAAAAAAATGTAGTTTATACATAAAATTTCGGAGGTACTTATGAAAAAGAAAATTTTGATTTTACTTGCAGCCGTTGCAATGCTTTTTTCTGTTACAGCACTTGCAGATTCCCCCAAAACTCCTAAAATAATAGTTGATGAGCGCGAATTGGTTTTTGATGACCAACAGCCTGTAATTGTTGAGGAAACTCAAAGAACACTTATCCCATTGAGATTTGTTTTGGAATCAGCAGGCGCAAAGGTTACATGGAATGGTGAAGAAAGAACTGTCACAGTTGATGCGGGTGATAATCGTAACAGAGTGGTGCTTACAATTGACAGTGACGAAATGCAGGTGTTTTTCTATCCATCTGTTACAGGGTACATACAAGAAACTGTAAAGCTTGACCAGGCACCAATTATAATGAACGAAAGAACAATGATTCCAGTGCGTGCAGTCCTTGAGTCTATTGGCGCAAAGGTAGAGTGGGATCAGGAAAATCATGTTATCAATATCACATCAAGAGCTTATACAAGATATTTAAGAGATATGGGCGTTAAAGGCTACGAGGTTGAATATCCTCTTTCAAATGGCAACACTTCCTTTGACCAGAAAATAAAAAGAGAAGAGGCAACAGAATACAATCCCGAGGTTGACCTTCCTACACTCTGGCTCTCTTCCGAGGCTGAAAAAGCAGGAGTTGAAGAGGAATTTGTGGTTTATCTCAATGTTAAAAATGTTGATAAAATCGGAAAATCACCATTGCTTTCTTCCTTTACTTTAACACTTATTTATGACCATGAAAAGGTTGGACTCATTGACTATGAACTTTTAAAAGGCGGAGAGACATATAAGGCTGTTATAGACGCTTCAAATACAGAATTTACATCAGATTCTGCAAAAATTGCAGTAGTTGCAGATCTTGGCTTGGAGGATAAGGAGCCAACAAAGGACGAGGCAATTTTGAAGCTTACCTTTGTGTCTATAACTGAAGAGCCTGCCGAAATTGCAATTTCAACAAGGTCTAATTCAAAATATGGTATGGACACAAGCTTTACATTCAAGTCAGATGATAAAAATTTCACCTTAGACGATGTAAATGAGCTTAACATTGACACTACACCTGTTGTTATAAATGCAGCAGAATAAATAAAAAATAATTGCAGCAAATTTGCTGCAATTATTTTTTATTTAAAATTTTAAGGACAATATTTTTTTAAAACATCAGGTAAATCTTCTGCATTTGAGTCAATATGAAAATTAAAGGTATGCCCATTTTTTAAAACAATCTCTACAGATATACTATGCTCATTAATCGGGAATAGGAAACTAAACTGACGGCTGTTTATATATTCATAAATTTCTGCTATTTCCTTGGGGTCTTGGGTTGCTTTTGAAAATTCCCAATACCTGTCAGAAAATTCATAAGTAATAACAGAAGATGACTCAGGCTTTGCATATCCGAGATTATTAAAATAGTTAAAACCAATCATCTCGATATCTTTTGCAGTTGGAAGAGAATTGTAAAATCCAAGCTCGTCAAGAAGCTTAATAGTTTCTTTGTAGTCACTTCTTACATAATAGGTTTCAATGTTGGTTGGCAATAATTCATATTCAACTGTTTCGCCATTTTCATATTTTCCTTCCTGAGTATAAGAAAGTCTTATTCTTGTAAATTGATTTTTGCTATCTGCAAAGCTTTCATAAGCTGTGGTCATTGTATCCTTTTTAAGCGCCTCTAAAATTTTTAAAGCCTCAGGTGAATTTGCGTCATATTTAAATTTTTCCGAGTTTGTACGAGTGTCATATACATTGACCGATATATAGTCTTTTTGTGCCTTTTCCATAAGAATAGGGAAGTATATCTTTCTTATCTCTTCACTTTCTATTATTGGCTTAAGGAGTTTTTTATGAAAATTGTAATCTGCAAGATAGTATCTTGATAAAGTTCTTCCGTTTTTAAGCTTGTAGGAAATATTTATTCTGACAGGATTTAAAGGGCTAAAATCCCTATTTTCAATAAGCTCCTTATGCAGAAGAATAACATTTTCTATATCCAGAGAAGATGTAAGGTCGGTGACATCTTCATCTTCAGGATATATAATTTTGTCTCCATTTTTTGTATAGCCCGAATAAGTTCTTTCATTCACTCCATTTGTAAAGCTGACAGACTCTATTTTTTCCAAAGAAGGAACCCTTCTTTCATATCCTGATAAATCTATCTGGAACGCAAATTGCAATACACAAATTGAAAGTGAAAATATAATAAGTGATTTAAAAATTTTTCTTGGCTTTAGAGTTTTTTGTGCAATCATTTGTGCAATTATAATTCCCAATATACCAAAAGGAATTAAGAAAAGAATATTGTTTAAGCTAAAAAGGGAAGACAAATATGCATAACCTGCAGCGCCTGCACATATTCCGACGCCATACACAAAAATTGCCCTCAATTTTGGAAATGCAACAATTTCTGCATTGTATTCAAGCTTTCGCTTTTTGTATATAAAATATGCAAATATGAAAAAGAGAATTGCAAAAATTATATATTTTATCATACCAAGCGGAGCCTCGTACATTGCGTCGGGGAAGGAGTATAAAAAGTTTGAAATCACATTTTCAGATGAGGCGGAATATCCAAATAAATGCTGCTCCAAAAATGCTTTTATACAAACCTCTGCCATTACAGGAAGGACTGCAAATATGTAAGAAAATACAATTCCTGCAACTGTATTTGCAAGTATCATCATAACCATTGAGGAGAACGCAAATATCATAAGATTGTAAATGGTATATGAAGCAGCCCACAGGAATAAATTTTTTGCATTAAAGCTTGTTGCAATGTCAGGGTCAAGGCGGAAGAGAAGAAAAATAATCACATTTAAAACTATAGGAAAAATAAGTATTATTCCACCGCTTAAAATATGTGAGGCAAAAAAAGTTTTTCTTTTTACAGGCAAGCCATGCAGGCAGGCTACTGCCTGAGATGAATTTATGTATGAAAATATTATTGCTGCAAGCATGACAGGAAATATGCAGGCAAAAGCTGTGACTGCACCTCCCATATTGAGAAAACGCTCATCTGAAAGGATAGGAAATCTTTCAAAAACATAATCTATGTATATAGCAGTGAAAAAGATTAGTATGCAAAGTGCATTCAATGCGCCTACCCACCAGAAACGTTTTAAGTCGGATTTTATAATGCTCTTATTAAAGAATGATGTTTTCAAATTCATAGCCTAAACCTCCTAATTCGTATATAAATACCTCTTCTAAGGTGAGGGGAAGAATGTCGGATATAATGGGATTAGCATATTTGATTTTTGATAAAATATCCTCGGATTTTCCCTTAACTATTATCATATATACACTTCCGTACTGCTCCTTGTGCAGAATATCAAGACTTTGCTCTAGGGCTTTCGGAAATTCATTGTTGAATGCAAGCTGTAGCTTGTGAATGTTACCCTTTACGTCATCTAAAGCCTTTTCCAAAACAAGCTTTCCCTTGTGCATAATTCCCACGTGGTCGCAGACATCTTCAAGTTCACGAAGATTGTGGCTGGAAACCAAAACTGTTGTGCCTCTTTCGGCAACATCAGAAAGCATAATTTTCCATACATTGCGGCGCATTACAGGGTCAAGACCGTCAACGGGCTCGTCTAAAAGCATTATTTCGGGCATTGCAGAAACACTAAGCCAGAAGGAAACCTGCTTTTGCATACCCTTTGAAAGCTTTCTTGCGCGACGGGAGGTGTCAATTTTGAAAATCTCTTTAAGTGAGTTAAATCTTTCCCAATTCCAATTAGGGTAAATTCCTGCATAAAATTTTGCCATGTCAGCTATAGTGTAGGTTGAGAAAAAGAACAAATCGTCACTTATTAAAACCAAATCTTTTTTTATGTTATTATTTTCAAAAATATTTTCGCCCTTTATTTTTATTTCTCCAAAATCCTGAGTGTAAATTCCCGCAAGGTGCTTTATTATAGTGGTTTTGCCCGCACCATTGGGACCTATAAGACCATATACCGAGCCTTTTTTTACATTAAGGCTAAGATTGTCAAGGGCAGTAAAGCCATCAAAATTTTTTGAAAGATTTTTTACTTTTATCATGTTTTCACCCTTTCTTTTTAGTTGTTATAAAATTTGTGAATATGTGAAATGATTTTTTCTTCGCTTTCTCCGCAGAAGGAAAGTTTTTTCACAATAGAAGAAAGATTTTCATAAAGCTTGTCGGTGTCTATATGCTCTATAGCCTCCTTTTGCGATGCAACAAAGCTACCCTTTGCACGCAGGGAGTATATAAAGCCTTCTGTTTCTAAATCCTTATATGCTTTTTGTATGGTGTTCGGATTTATTGCAAGTCTTGACGCAAGTTCGCGAACTGATGGAATTTTATCATTTTCAGATAACACACCCTTGACAATAAGCTCCTTTGTTTTTTCCTTGATTTGCTCATAAAGCGGACGATGGTCACCATAATCAAGCTGGAACATAATAAGCCTCCTTTCTGTTCTAACTGTATTAATACAAATAATACAGTATTTTTTAACTTTTGTCAATACTTTTTTTAAAATTTTTTTTGAATGTAATTTTTAACAAAAAAAGCGAACAAAATTTTGTTAAAAATGACGAAAATTTGTTCGAATAAAACTATTGACAACGAACAAACATTCTGCTATAATAAAATCACAATCACGAACAAAGTTTCGTTTTCTTTGAAAAATATTTCTTCTGCAAAAATCAATGCCTTATGCAGAAAAAATAAAAATTAAAAGGTGCTCCTTTAAATATAGATGGAGCAGAAAGGTAGTGACTTGTTATGAAAACTATGAAGAAAAAGAAAAGAACTGTTATAAAGAATAAAAGAAGATTTACAGCGTTTGTTATGTTTGTAATCATACTTACCTGCTGCGGATTTTCTTCGGTTAAAAATCATGTAAAAGGGGAGGACGTTGCCACTGTTTCAGTGTATGTAACCCCTGGGGATACCTTGTGGCAGATTGCAAAGGAAAACAATCCTGAAAACAAGGACATAAGAAGATTGGTTTATGAAATTAAGGAGCTTAATAATCTTAAAACAAGTAATATCATAGTAGGCGAAGAAATATTAATTCCAGTATAATAACAAAAGGCGCTGTTTAAAAACATAAAAAGTTTTAAACAGCGCCTTTTCGGGGATAGGTAAAAAAGAGGCAGAATGAACAAACTGAGCCAACAAAGCCATTTTAATGGCTTTGTTGGGTTACCCGAAAGCGTACTCTTGGTACGCCCCAGAGGCGAAGTTTGTTTATAGCAAAAAGGAATAAATTATGAAGAAAAATCGAATATATGAGATTTTTCAACTAAATTTAAGATTTCTTTGATTTATACTTAATTCAAAACATTGTTTTTGTCACCTTTTTGCGTTCTGGACTTTTTTAACATCCCCCTTTGCTATTTAGAAAAGAAATATAAAAGAATAAAGTCATTTTTTTAATTTTGCCGAAATTTATTTTTCGCAAATTAATAATTTTCCAGTTATATTTTCAAATTCAAAGTATCTGCCAAAATCAGATGAGTTTATTTCTTGTGCAGAAACTTCTTCGTTGTTATAATATGCATTTATCTTGTTTTTGGGGAAATATCTTATTAATGAATTTTCAAGACCAGATATTTCAGTTAAATTTTCATCAATTTTTCTAACGCTCACTTTACCTGATTCTTGTTCTACAAAAACTCTGCACTCTGCATTTTCCGAACGTGCGAAACGATATTTTGAGACTGAATTTGATATTTCGGTTTCAAAGTTATATAATATAGGTGCGCCCAGAGGAAAATGAAGATTCATTTCGACAGTAGTGTTTGGGGAATATACAGAAAAGATTTGAGCATTTTTGCAACGATGTACTGTAAAGGCGGGAGTTCTTACGTCAGCATTATATTTTTTGTAATAGATTTTATATCCGAATTTTTCAATTACCTTTCTTAATAAAATTTCGCCTTTAACCGATTCTTTTGCACTGTCAGGAATGGGGTGACCGCCTTCGCGATGTTGTTTTGCACCAAGCAAGGCTCTGTACCACAAAGCGTTTTTATATTCGGCAGTTAAAGAATATCCTGAGAGTTTTATATCATTTTCCGAGTCTGTCAGAGTATTTACTATGCCATCTGACATAAATTCATTTATAATAACTTTATTTGCATATACACCATCATCATGTATATCGGGATAATATTTTCCCACAATTTCTGCCTCGTTTGAAATGCCTTGTGCTATATTTATCCTGAATTTGCTCAAAAAGAGTTCACTGGCGTTATCTAAAGAACCATAAAAAAGAACTTTTCCATTATTTTCAATGTAATTAAATATTTCTTTTTCAAATTTGCTTCCTTTTGAGGGGACAGGAGTTATTAATATTGTTTTTTTGTAAAGTTCTTTATTTGTTTTTATAAAATTATCACAAGATACAACAGAGTTTAAAGGAAAACCATTATTTATTGCCTGGCATATAAACCAATCTCCCGACATCATTTTTCTCAACATTTTTTCGTCATTAGTTGTTGTGAATTCCTGCATAGGATATACCCAAGTAAAAATTGCAGGCTCATCAGCAGCTTCTTTTTCTGCATTAAGAATATGAGGCAATGGTTCATTGACGCAAGAATCTGGCATATTACCGAAAGTATTGTCGATGCTCAATATGTTAAAATAGCTTGCGGTCTGAGTTTTACCATTTTCATCTATTCTTGAAACAGCCATAGGCATATATATGTCATGCGGTCTTCCGTCGTATCGGTCATACCATGGCGAGTTTACCCACCAAGGGTCGTGAATGTAATATCTGAACAAAAAATCTTCTCCAGGCAATTCACATATTCTTGACATATGTCCCATAAGCTCAAGTCCAAAATTGCCATCCATGGCTGCCCAGGGTGAATTTGGGGGAGGGAGCAAATTAAAGTTTGAATTGTATATGTCATACAAGCATACTGCATCTGTAGCATAGTCTATACCTACAGAATTATTTGTTCCTCTTGTTTCTATAAAATAATCGGGACATTCTTCTCTGAACAATTTCCAGAAATTAAATAATTTTTTCTTGGTTTCTTCAAGCTTCTCAACATGAAATTCGCAACCGTCAAATATTACTCCATTTGCATTCCATGGATTGGCAGAGAAACCTACTCCGTTGGAAAGCCACAAAAAATCAAAGCCCATATCTTTAAGAAATATATTGACCTGTCTTCCGAAAAATGTTCCAAATGGAGTTTTGTCGGGAATTCCATTTGGAAAACCCGCATAAGAATAATCGTCTCCATTTAAAACACCATATGAATTCAATAAAGACCGAAAGCCCATAGAAAATCCGCTGCAAATTTCTGGGTGTCTTTTGTATTTAAATTCTGATACTGCAAATTCAGGCCCCACATCAAAGGTTTCGCCTACTCTTATTTGGGAATTTGGAAAGAGTCTTTTTCCTTCTTCTTTTATTATTCGTACAATGCTTTGTAAAATTCTATATGTCATTACTGGAGGATTGTCAACATACAATCTCTTTTTTTTGTGAAGGGAGGTTTCAAGGGGATCATCAGGTCTCGCAAAAGGATTACTTGCCCTTCCCATATACCTTGCCCATTCAAATTCTGCATCAATATTGCCTGAATAGTCCAATATTTCGCTTCCTTCTGCGGTCCAAAGCATAATAGATATACTTTTTCTGTCTTTAAGAAGAGGATTCCATTGCCTGAATACATTCAATACGACCTTTTTTATGTATTCATCATCTGTTTTTAAAAAAGGCTTTAATGACATTTCCAATGTTATGTCTTTAAACATTTTTATAGACCTCCTTTTCGAGCCCATGACGAGGCATTGAGAAAACCATGGTTCCAGTTATGTTTCTTGCCTCAAGATATGTACCATTTTCAGATTCTACAAACTCATATTCAAATTCATCTGATTTTACCCAATGGTCTCCGACGGAATTAAGAACTGCTTTTACATTCTTTTTTGCATATTCTTCTCCAAAAAATCGTACGGTGGCATTTTCAAGACCATATACCATTACTCGTCTTCGGTACAAATAATTTACGGGCGCCTGCTCCTTGACACCAACCCAGCCATTTTTTTGCTCAACAAAGACTCTGCACTCCATATGCTCTGATTTTGTGAATTGGTAATTTGCCACACCATCAATGATTTTTGCTTCAAATCCGCAAAATATGGGTGCACCTATAGGAAGCTTTATATTACTTTCAATAGTGGTATCAGGTGAATGAACTGACACAAATAATCCATTATCAGCGCGGGAAAAAGCAAACTTATTTACGTCATTATTGTCTGAATATTTAAAAATATATCCTAAATCTTCAGCAACTTTGAAAATTTTTTTAAAATCAAAGTAATCCTTGTTGCATAATATAACCTTCCCATTGCTTTTAATGTAGTAATTGATTTGTTCTTTTAATTCATCTTCGGGATTTGATAGCATAAGCACGCTTTTGTTATATATTTTTTTATCACTTTCGATAAAATCATTTTTTTCGATAAAGGAGCTTATGGGGAAGCCTGAGTTTATAAGCTCCGATACAAAATTTTCTTCTTCCTTGCTTGAAAGTATCCATACAAAATCTGAAATGGTATCTGCAACATCTTTTTCTGCTTTTAAAATATCAGAAATGAATTGCAATATTTTTATATCGTCTGAGTTGTCAATTATGAGTCTCATTATATCCCTACTGATAACTTGACCATTTTTGTTTATGCACGATACTCCCATAGGCATATAAATATCTTCTTTTTTTCCTTTTCTTGTATCAAAAGTAAAAATTGTTTTATAGTCAGGAAAATTTTTTTCATCATTTTGGTCGCCAAATAATATTTGAGAACAAGGGTATAAAAGCCGAACATCTTTGTCTATTTCACAAAGAGAGTTTTTGTTCTGAATATATTCTTTGGGTAATAAAATTGTTATTTGTTCTCTATTTTTCAAAAGAGGATATAAAATATCTAATGTTTTGTTAATACATTGATTTATATTACTATAAAGATTTATTCTTTCAAGAGTTATATTTAAAAAAATTTTTGTAAACATTTTTATACTTCCTATCTTACAATTACACTTTCTATTCCAAGAATATCTGCAATTTTTTTGATTGTTTCGGCATGATGACCTACTCCTAATGCATAGTGATGTGTAGGTCCTTCCATAACCCATTTTTTTATAAAGCTTTTTGTAGTGGGATTGAAAAATCCTCTTGTGTTTGTGTTTCCGGTTGGAGGAATTGGTCCTTTTTTGGATATGCCCTCGCCGATTACAAATTTAAAATTCCCATCAGCGGTTTGAGTAATGCCGAGCATTGTGATTGGACCTTCCTTTATTTTAAATTCAACTGAGGCTCCAGAACCAGGTTTTCCATGATATTTTTTAAGGCTTCTTAAAATAGGTTTTCCCTCTGCTATTTTCAAATGATGTGGACCATCGTGACCAACAAGAATGAAATCCTCTTTAAAATCAAAGGGATGAAATTCTGCAAAACTGCCACCAATTCCAAGCCTGTCCATAATAAGCATGGCTATACATGTTTTAATGTCAAATTCGCCGCACATGGGTATCCCTTGAGCATTAAGAATAGAGTTTCCTACAATGAGAGAGGTTGCAATGGTTCTTTGCAAGCTTCCTTCTTCGCCCTCATAATAGTAAGCAAAGCCTGTCAGATTATATTTTTTGATAAACTTATCCAATGCAACTGCACTTTTTGCTGCCTGATGCAAATCAGCATCGGTTAATTTTGAAGTGATAGGGTCGGATATTGGGTCAGGCATATCAAATTCTTCACATATTACCTGCTTTTTTGCTTCAATTTCATCATCTGTTACAGTGTTATAAACTCTTACAATATCATCAATTTCAAGTAGCGGAACATGCAGATTAAAAGCTCTCGATATTGCAGTCGGGTCAGAGTGCATATCATACATAGATTCAAGCACATGCCCCATAAGTCCTATGCGTGCACCTTTTAAAGAACGTAAAACACGTGCGATATCGCACCATTGTTTTATTTCATTATCGGCATCTTCATCATCATAAAGGCAGCCTATTATTACTCCGTCAATCTTTTTTTTCATTCTTATTGCAACTCCAGTAAATTCAGGGACAGAACAAATGTTGTCATTTTCAAGCTGCATTCGTGTATTTGCCATGGTATAGTCCATAGCCTGCCTTGGTTGCAGAGCAACAAGAACAAATGGTTTGTTTACTGCTTTTATAATAGGAGCAAAAACAGAGGAGGTTGCATATGTAATCATGTTGCAAAAAACAACATCTACGTCGGAGGCTAATATCTTAGGAATTATTTCAAATGCTTTTTCGTTGCTGTCAATCATTCCAAAGTCTATAACTTCAGAGCCTGTCGCCACAGTTTTGTCAATTGTAATTTTATGATATTGCATTAAGGTGTCCAACAATCCATCGAATTGCTCCCAATAAATTGAGTGTCCTACAGAGAAAAAACCAATTTTTCCGTCTTTGATTAATTTTCTTTCTAGCATTTTTCTACTCCTTTTTATTCGATTTTTATTGATTTTATCATTTTTATATAGTATAATCAATTCATATAACGAAGATATATTTGTATAAAATAAAGTTTTTGGAGAAGAAAATGAAATTTGAAGAAATAAAACCATATGTAAGATATGCCAGATTTTTAAAAACTATACAGGAGCGTGAATATCCTAAATCAATTCCATGCGACTGTCGTCTTTTTTTTGTTGATGATGGTGTGGGCGAAATTGAGATTGAAGAGGAAAAAATAAAGATAAAAAAGGGAGATGTTTTGCTAATTAAAAATGGTATAAGATATCATTTTTTGAATTTTGAAGTAACATATTTTGCCTTGAATTTTGATTATAGCTTTGACAATGCTTACAAAAACATTCCAATTCCGCCTGTAAGTTTTTTTGAAAAAGAAAATTATGAGCCTGTTGAAAATGTAAATTTTACAGATATTATTGAATTGAATAAATATATTTATGTTGAAAAAATGTTCAATATAAAAAACTTGTTGTATAAAATTCATTCCGAATATATAAAAAAGCTCCCCTATTCCGAGATGACACAAAGTGCGTTATTGATTGCAGTTTTAAGTGAAATAATAAGAAATTTTAAAAATTTTTCAAGCGATGTAAAAAATATCAAATTCGAAGAAATAGTGTCTTATTTGCATTTGCATTATAATGAAAATATAACTAATATAGAATTGTCAAAAATATTTCATTTTCATCCTAATTACATAAACGAAATTTTTAAAAAAAAGCTTGGAATGCCGCTTCATCAATATGTGTTGGGGATAAGGATTTCAAATGCAATTTCAATGCTTGAATCAAGCGATATGAGCATTTGTGAAATATCAAAAATTACTGGATTTTATGACAGCAGTTATTTTTCGCGTTATTTTAAAAAGGTGACAGGAGTTTCGCCTAAAAATTATAGGTAAAAAATGGAGCTTTGCAAAACTTGACATATTTAATAGGATATTATATAATTGGCATATAAACTGACAAAAAACACACATATTTTTGTTATACGAGGAGAAGCTTCCATGCTATTTAATTCATTGCAATTTTTAATATTTTTTCCTATAATTTGTCTTGTCTATTTTGCTATACCACATAAGATGAAATGGATATGGCTTTTATTGGCAAGCTATTATTTTTATATGTGCTGGAATCCCAAGTATGCTCTTTTAATGTTTGCATCAACCTTTATAACATGGCTTAGCGGAATTTTAATAGATAAATCAAATCGTTCAAAAAGTAAAAATAAAGAACTGCAAAAAAAGCTTACTGTGGCGGGAAGCTTTTTAATAAACTTATCAATACTTTTCTTTTTTAAATATTTTGATTTTGCAATAGATAATATAAATAATATTCTTGCAAATTTAAATTTTGAACTCATACGCCCTGAATTTGATGTAATTTTGCCTGTTGGAATTTCTTTTTATACCTTTCAGGCTCTAAGCTACACCATGGATATTTACAGGGAGGAAGTGTATCCTGAAAAAAATCTTTTCAGATATATGCTTTTTGTATCCTTCTTTCCTCAGCTTGTGGCAGGGCCTATTGAAAGGTCAAAAAATCTTTTGCATCAGCTAAGAGAGAAACATTCCTTTGATATAGACAATGTAAAGCAAGGGCTTCTTCTTATGCTATGGGGCTTTTTTCAAAAGCTTGTCATAGCCGACAGGGTAGCAATTTTAGTAAATGAAGTCTATAACAATCATGCTGATTTTGGGGGCGTTGAAATAGTTTTAGCAACCCTTTTGTTTGCAGTCCAGATTTATTGCGATTTTAATTCCTACACTGATATTGCAAGGGGAGCGGCTCGGGTTATGGGCTTTAAATTAATGGACAACTTCCGTCAGCCATATTTTTCACGCTCAATTGCAGAATTCTGGCGCAAATGGCACATATCCTTGTCGGGCTGGCTGAAGGATTATCTTTATATTCCTATGGGAGGAAACAAAAAAGGAAAGCTAAGAAAATATTTTAATATAATGGTGGTATTTCTCTCAAGCGGTCTTTGGCATGGCGCAAGCTGGCATTATGTAATATGGGGTGCGTTGCATGGGACATATCAGATTATAGGCGAAATAACATTTCCTTTACGTCAGGAAGTGTGTAAAATTTTTGGCATTAATAGAAATTCCCATTCCCATCATTTTGTGCAGAGGCTGATAACCTTTTTGCTGGTATGCTTCGGCTGGATTTTCTTCAGGGCAAATACCACATCTGACGCCTTTGAAATTGTGGGGGCAATATTTACAAGATGGAATCCATGGGCATTGACAGATGGTAAAATTTTCAAAATGGGACTTTCCCAAAGCCAGATGCTTGTAGCGCTTTTGAGCGTAGCAGTGCTTTTTGTGGCAAGTGTTGCCCATTATTACGAAAAAAGCTTAAGAAGTATGATTTTAAAAACCAACATATTTGTGCGCTGGACAATAATTTTTGCACTTATTTTTACAATACTTATTTTTGGGATTTACGGCCCTGGCTATAGTGAGAGCCAATTTATATATTTTCAGTTCTGATGAGGAGAATTATCGTGAGAAAAATCAAATTAATTTTAAAACCCATAATATTTGTTGTGATTTTTGTTTTGATATTTTCATATCTCTCAAATTTGTTCTGCCGAAAAACTCTTAATGGGACATGGAATCATACGCAGAAAATATCAGGCTTTTATAACGAGCCTGAAAATGAATTTGATGTTGTATTTTTTGGCTCATCAAATACATATTGCTCCTTTAATCCGTTAGTTCTTTATGAAGAAACTGGAATAAAATCTTATGTATTTGCAAGCCAGCAACAGCCTGTATGGGCAAGCTATGCCTATATAAAAGAGGCATTAAAAACCCAGACGCCAAAGCTTATAGTTCTTGATGTGCTTATGCTTTCAAAAAGTGAGGAATATTATGACGATGGGGTAAATTACTCCTTTATGGACGATATTCCTTTGTCAAAAAACAAAATTGAGCTTGCTTTTGCCTCAGCACCAAAGGAAGAAAGGCTTGGTCTTATATTTAATTTTATAAAATATCATTCACGCTTGTTTGAGCTTACCGAGGAGGATTACACCTTCGACCGCTCAAAAACAAGGGACTATTTAAAGGGATATGTTCTTTTGGAGGATACTTTTAGTGATGCAAAAAAATATGACATAGAGTCTGTAGAGGAGGAAAAGTTGCCTGCTGACAAGCAAATGCTTTATTTAGAAAAAATTGTTGCATTGGCAAAAGAGAAAGATATCCCCTTGCTTTTGGTAAAGACTCCCTCAAATGCAACCTTGGAAGAGCAAAAGCTTTTTAATTTTATAGAAAAATTTGCAAATGAAAATGATATTGAATTTATTAACTACAATTTATTCTATCCTCAGATTGGACTTGTTATGGAGGAGGACTTTTACGATAAATCTCATTTAAATTATAAGGGTGCACAAAAGTTTACTCGCTTTTTTGCAGATTATCTTAAAGAAAAAATTGTTGCCTCAGAGGACGAAAATTTAACCAATGAGAGTTGGGAAGAGGATTTGAAAAAATATTACGAATATTGTGAAAATATAGGAAAAGAATAAGAAAAATAAAAGGAGTTTCTCAAATAATTTTTAATGAGAAATCTCCTTTTTTATTTGTTGCCTGAAGGCTTAGCCCTCCATATGCTTACCCAAAAATCCTGCAGCTGATTCGGCAAGCTTGCTTTCAATTTCGCCGGGCTCTTCACCATCTTTTAAAATGAAAATGACTGAGCCTATGGAATCTCCCTCTGAAACTATTGGGACAACAATTCCTGCATTGTATTTGTCAACCCCTTCTGCAATGGAAAGCCCTGAGTCAAAGCCTTGTGATTTAAAGGCGGTTTTTTCACTCATAACATTGTCAAGCTCAGAACTTACTCTTTTTTCAATAAGCTCCTTTTTGGGAAGACCTGAAACTGCGATTATGTTGTCACGGTCGGTTATGCAGGTGCCTTTGCCTGTTGTCTTTGAAAGGGTTTCGGCATATGTTACCGCAAAATCGCCAAGCTCACCTATGGGAGAATATTTTTTAAAAATAACCTCGCCGTCTTTTTCAGTATATATCTCAAGCGGGTCCCCTTCTCTTATTCGCATAGTTCTGCGAATTTCCTTTGGAATTACAACTCTTCCCAAATCATCTATTCTTCTTACAATTCCTGTTGCTTTCATATAACATAAATCTCCTTTTTCACGAAAATTATATACATATTATTTGCAACACAAATAAATTTATCCAACAAATTAA
>JAZURZ010000057.1:0-1754 GCA_045606465.1 Clostridia bacterium
AAAAGAATGACAACAACCATCTAAACCATCTGAGCCAAAAATAACTGCCGGGCGCTTTCTCACACGTTCTTCGTCCTTTAAGAGGGTAAGACTTTCGTTGTCATAGATTTCCTTTTTTTTGGGCATTTAGTTTCAGTCCTTTCAAAAAGAAATTAATAATTACCGAAATAAAAGTTCTATCCTTATTATTATACTATTAAATGGGTAGTTTTGTCAAATTCTTTTTCTAAAATACTCCAAAAAACAAAATTGACAAAGAAAAAGCTGCAAGAATATCACTTTTTAAAAAAATCTGATGTAATTTGTCTTACCTTAGGAGCAAGCAAAAACAAGGCAATAAGATTAGGAATTGCCATAAATGCATTTAATGTATCGGAAATTTCCCATATGAGCTTTGGTGCAAAAATTGCGCCGAAAAAGCAGGCACTTACATACAAAACTCTGTAAATGGGAACAAAAGAGCGGGAAAAAAGAAATTCTGCGCATTTTTCGCCATAGAAATACCATGCCGCAATGGAGGCAAAGGAGAACATCAGGAGAGATGCGTTGACAAGCTGCGCACCGATTGGGAAAACCGAGGAAAATGCGAAATGTGCAATAAAAGAGTCGTCAACCGATGAGGGGGAAATCCATGCATCGGATACTAAAACTACAACAGCGGTGATGGTACACATTACTATGGTGTCAAAGAAAACCTCAAAAGCGCCCCACAAGCCTTGGTGCGCAGGGTGGTCGGTGTCGGCGCAAGCGTGTGCAATGGGCGCGCTGCCAAGACCTGCCTCGTTGGTGAAAAGTCCTCTTGCGGTGCCTATTCTTATGGCATATGCTGCCGAGGCTCCTGAAAATCCACCCATGGGTGCAGCTGGGGAAAAAGCCGAAGAGATTATGGAACAAAAAGCTTGTGGGATTTTGTCTGAGTACAAAAAAAGAACTGCTGTGCAAATGAGAATATAAAAAAGAGCCATGAATGGAACCAGAAATTCTGCAACCGAGGAAATTCTTTTTATTCCTCCTATCAAAACTGCTCCGCACAAAAAAGAAAGCAAAACTCCCGAAATCCAATTCTTCATTCCGAAAAGGCTTTCTGCGGCACATGAGAAGGAATTTGCCTGAACCATGTTGCCTATGCCAAAGGAGGTAAACATCCCGAAAAAACAAAAAACAAAGGCAAGAGCGGGAAATTTCAATCCCTTTTTCATATAATACATGGGGCCGCCCCCATAGCCTTTTTCGGGAAGTTTTTCACGATAAAAAACTGCAAGAGAAACCTCGGAGTATTTAATTACCATTCCCAAAAGCGCCGACATCCACATCCAGAAAATCGCTCCCGGACCGCCTATCCTTATAGCAAGGCTGACGCCTACAATGTTTCCCGTTCCGACTGTTGCGGCAAGAGCTGTGGAGAGTGCCGCAAAAGGGGAAACCCCGCCTTTGCGAGAGTCTTTTTTCTTTTTAAAAAGTGAAAAAATAGTGTTTTTTAGTACCATATGAAATTTTAAAAAAATTACGCCTCTTGTGGCAATGGTAAGCACAACCCCTGCCGATGCTATAAGCAAAAGCATGGGAGCACCCCATAAAATATTTTGATTGATATATTCTAAAAAATGCATTTTAAATCCCACCTTTTCATAAATAAATGTATTATTACAAAGAGGGATTAATGCTAAAAAGCATTGAAAAGAAAAATAAAGTGTGGTATAATGAATTCAACAAAGTTGAATTCAGCTAAATTCGCTTGGCAGCGAGCTAAATGT
>JAZURZ010000058.1:0-15137 GCA_045606465.1 Clostridia bacterium
AAAAATTATTATATAAAAAAAGGTGAGGGCGACATTTTTATATTTCTTCATGGAAATGATGAAAATAGTGAATATTTTATTCATCAGATGGAATATTTTTCAAAAAAATACACCTGCATTGCAATAGACACAAGGGGACATGGAAAAACTCAAAGAGGGACTGCTCCCTTTACAATAAGACAATTTGCAGAGGATTTAAAAAATTTTTTTGAGGAGCATAATATACAAAAAGCTAATATTTTAGGCTTTTCCGACGGTGCAAACATTGCGATTGTATTTGCAATCAAATATCCGCAAATGGTAGATAGGCTTATATTAAATGGAGGAAATCTCAATGGCAAGGGAGTTAGGTTGAGTGTTCAATTACCAATAATTATAGGCTACAAAATAGCAAAGATGCGCTCAAACAAAAGCAAAAAGGCAAAAAGAAATGCCCAGATGCTGGGACTTATGGTAAATGACCCTGATATAGACAAAGAAGAATTAAAAAAAATCAAGGCAAAAGCCTTGGTTATTGCAGGTAATAAAGACATGATAAAAGAGTCCCACACTAAGCTTATAGCAGAAAATATACCAAATTCCACCTTAAAAATTATAGAGGGTGACCACTTTATAGCAAACAAAAATCATGAAAATTTCAACAAAGAGGTAAGTGATTTTTTAAATAATTGAGATAAGTCTTTTTTTAATATTCAAGCCTATGATACTTGCAAAAATACATTTTAATATATCAAATGCAACAAAGGGTAAAACGCAGATTGAAATTGACTCTGAAAATGTACTTTTTAAGGTCAGCATAAAATAAAGGGTTCCGAAAAGATAGCAAAACAAAAGAGCAACAAGACAGCCTGCAATGCAGCAGAGTATGCCTTTTTTGTTTTGTGAAAGCTTTTTTGAAAGGATGGCAGCAATGAGAGCAACAAAAGGATAGGAGAGTATAAAACCTCCTGTGGGACCGAGGATTACACCAAAGCCGCCCGAAAAATTTCCAAAGACGGGGAGACCTAAAGAGCCTGTAAGTATATAAACAAGCACGCACAAAAGTGAGCGGCGAGATCCAAGCGTGATTGCCGAGAGCAAGACCGCAAAAAGTCCCAGCGTCAGGGGAATTACGCCGACGGGGATTGATATAGAAGAAAAGACACAAATAATGGCGGCAAAAATTGCCGAAATTGCCATGTCAGAGGTTTTTAATTTCATAAATTATAGCCTTTCGGGGGAATAGTAAAATTTTAGTATGGAAAATGAAAATCTGCATGGAAAACAAGCTTTAACATCCCATTAAATTTAAGATTTATTCTTCTTTTTCATAGCCAAGGGTTTTTAAAAAATCAACATCTTCTTTTGTAAGAGGAGCAGACCCCAACATATCGGGGCGTTTTTTTAGTGTGTTTAAAAGGGATTGTTGTCTTTTCCATTCCTCAATTTTTGCATGATGTCCCGAAATAAGAACATCGGGAATTTTTCTGCCCATAAATTCCTCAGGGCGTGTGTATTGGGGATATTCTAAAAGCCCTTTAAAATGGCTTTCGTTTTCATAAGAATCCTGAGATGAAAGCACTCCCGGCACCATTCTTGATATTGCATCAATAACTGCCATGGCGGGAATTTCACCACCGGTGAGAACAAAATCCCCCAGTGAAATTTCCGCATCAACCAGCATATCTATAATTCTCTGGTCAACCCCCTCGTAGTGGCCGCACAAAATGATAATATGCTTAAGCTCCGAAAGCTCAACGCACATTTTTTGGTTAAAGGTTTTTCCTTGAGGCGACATATAAATGGTGTAGGGTTTATAGTCAAGGTCCTCTACAATGCTCTGGTAAGCATCAAAAATAGGCTGGGGAGTCATAAGCATACCACCGCCGCCGCTATAGGGATAGTCGTCAGTTTTTTTATGCTTATTTTCGGAAAAATCACGAATATTCACAAAATTCATCTGGATAAGTCCATTTTCTCTTGCACGTGCAATGATGCTGTCGCCAAGGACAGCATTAAACATATCGGGGAAAAGGGTAAGGACATCAAACCTAATCATAAATCCTCCAGACCGTCCAAAAGTCGGACGGTTATTTCTTTATTCTCAAAATCAACTTTCAAAACCACGTTATCAATTACGGGAATGAGAAGAGGCTTTTTTTCCTCTCTCTCCACCTCGTAAATGTCATTTGCACCTGTTTGCAGAACGTCTTTGATTTTTCCGAGCAGTGTACCGTCTTCTTTTTTTACACTAAGACCAATCAAGTCAGCGATGTAGTAAACTCCCTCGGGGAGCTCACCCAAATCCGAACGTTTTGCGTACAGGACAGAATTTTTCAAAGGCTCTGCCATATTTATATCGCAAAGCTCTGAAAATTTAACAATAAGATTGTTTTTCTGATACTTTATTCCTGTTATGGTGAGGGAAATATCCTCTTTTCCTTTTTTTAAATACAAGGTTTTCAAATCCTCAAAGCAATCGGGGGTGTCGGTCCAGGGAGAAACCTTGACCTCACCTTTGAGTCCATGAGTATTTATAATTTTTCCCACTTCAAGTAAATCCATTTTTTTTAAAATCCTCCATGAAAAGTTTTTTTAAAGAATGAAAAACCGCCCCATGAATTTTTAAATTAAAGATAAAATCCTGGTTGTGAAAGAGCAGTTTTTTCATCAATGCCAAACATAATATTCATGTTCTGAATTGCCTGACCTGCCGCACCCTTTACAATATTATCAAGTGTTGAAACAATAACGGCTCTGTTTAAACGCTCGTCAACGCAGACTCCGATATCCACAAAATTACTTCCTGCAACGTGCTTGGTTTCGGGAAGTGAGCCTAAAGGCTTAATGCGCACAAAATATTCATCTTTATAAAAATCAGAATAAAGCTTATGAATTTCTTCTGTAGTGTGTTTTTCTTTAAGGTTAATGTAAATTGTCGAGAAGATTCCGCGCTTTTGGGGAATAAGATGAGGGGTAAAGGAGAGCATAATTTCCTCGCCTGCAACATTGGAAAGCTCCTGTTCAATTTCAGAGGTATGACGATGTGTTGCAATTTTATAAGCCTTTGTGTTCTCGGTACATTCGCAAAAATGATAGGAAAGATTTAAGCCTCTTCCAGCACCAGTAACCCCTGATTTTGCGTCGATAATGATATTTTTTGTACTCCCGAGACCTGATGAAAGCAAGGGGACTGCTCCTAAAATTGAGCAGGTGGTGTAACAACCGGGGTTGCCTACAAGTCGTGACGATTTTATTTTATCACGATGAAGCTCGCAAAGACCATAAACAGATTCTTCTAAAAGCTCGGGTGAGGAATGGGGTTCGCCATACCATTTTTCATAGACAGCTGCATCGTCATAGCGGTAGTCGCCGCTTAGGTCAATAACCTTTACTCCCGTCTTTAAAAGCTCAGGGATAACACTCTTTGAAGCACCATGTGGAAGAGCTGTAAAGGCAACATCACATTTTTTTATTGCCTCCATGTCAAGTTCAGTGCATTTTACATCGAGCACCTTTTCAAAATTCTGATATACCTCGCTTATTTTCTTGCCGCTAAAGCTCTGAGAGCCAAGTACCTCGATGTGCACGTCGGGGTGGTTTGTCAAAAGTCGTACAAGCTCAATGCCTGCATAGCCTGTCGCACCTAAAACTGCTACTTTTATCATATTTTTCACCTGTTCCTTTTTTATTCGTAATCCTTAACGAGCATGGCTCGTACATAACCCTTTTCTTTATCTGTAGAGTCGATATAAAAGCCTCTGCCATAGTAAAATCTCACAAGAGAGGTTATTTTTGAAGCGGTATGCAAAGAAAGCTTTTTTATGCCCTGGTCTTTCATTATTTTATCCACAATATTCATTATAGATTTTCCGATACCATTATTCTGAGATGTTATTTTCACACCAAATCTGCTAAGATATGCAGTCTTGGAAGCTGCATCAATTTCAAGGCGCACGCTGCCTACAGGAATACCATCTGAAAATGCAATCAGGACGGTTTTTTTATCTAAATCCTTTGATATATCCTCATAGGTTTCATCAAGTGCAGGAGTGTTTTCTATTCCTGCAAGCTCCCTATATTTTATAAATGCCTCACGTGTGATACTCATAATGTCTTCAATGTCGTCATGATTTGCAACTCTGACTTGAAAAAGAGTGTTAAATTCATAATTTTTCATAATATATAGCCTTTCTGATTACAAATTGTAGTTTTTATTATGTTTAAAAAGTCAATGTCTGAAACGACACAAAATTAAGTGGTTTTTATAAAATTTAATAAAGTTTTTTAAATTTACCTTTTAATTTCCCATCAGGGTTGCCATAATGGCTTTTTGTGCATGAAGGCGATTTTCAGCCTCGTCAAAGATAACCGATTGAGGCCCGTCTATAACATCCTCTGTTACCTCATAGCCACGATATGCAGGCAGGCAATGAAGAAAAATAGCGTCATCTTTTGCATTTTTCATAAGAGAAGAATTTACCTGATAGGGCATAAAAAGCTTAAGGCGTTGTTCCTTTTGGTCTTCCATTCCCATGCTTACCCATGTATCAGTATATACAACATCTGCATTTTTAATCGCCTCAACGGGGTCAGGAGTGATTAAAAGATTTGCACCCGTTTTGTTAAAATCTTCTTTTGCATTTTCTACAACCTCAGCATCAGGCATATACCCTTTGGGAGAGCCTATGGCGCAATCTATACCCATTTTGCCACAACCATACATGAGAGAGTGTGCCATGTTATTACCATCGCCTATATATGCAAGCTTTAAGCCTTTTAGAGTGCCCTTCTTTTCATAAATGGTTTGTAAATCTGCTAAAACCTGACAGGGGTGCAAAAGGTCGGTAAGAGCATTGATTACGGGAATGTCAGCGTGCTCTGCCAAATCAAGAACGTCCTGATGAGAGAATGTGCGAATCATAATTCCATCTAAAAAGCGCTCCAAAACCTTGGCGGTGTCATATATGCTTTCTCCTCTGCCTAATTGAATGTCAGATGAGGACAAAAACAAAGGGTATCCTCCTAATTGTACCATTCCAACCTCAAAGGAAACTCGGGTTCTTGTAGAGGATTTTGAAAAAATCATGCCCAAAGTTTTCCCTTTTAATATGGGGTGGGGAATGCCTTTTTTTTGCTCATCCTTTAATTTTAATGCAAGGGTCAGAAGGTTAGTTATTTCTTCTTGTGTGCAATCATGCAAGCTTATAAAATCTTTCATTTTTTTATTTCCTCTCATAGTTTTATTTTTTAAAGTTCATTTATAGCATCAAAAAGTGCTTTTACAAAATCATCAATATCCTGCTTTGTTATGATAAGTGCAGGGGCAAGACGCAGAGTGTTTTTGCAAAGGCTTGTAAGATATTTTTTCTCAAAAAGCTTTTTATAGATTTTAGCTGCGTCTTCTTCCTCAAATTCAATGCCTATTAAAAGACCTGCGCATCTTACGTCTTTAATTTTTTGCGTGCTTTTTTGAAGGTCTAAAAGCGCACTTTTAAAATATTTACTCATATCAAGAGCATTTTCTAAAAGCTTTTCTTCCTCTATTATTTCAAAGACTGCATTTCCTGCAGCGCAAGCAAGAGGATTTCCGCCAAAGGTGGAGCCATGGTCGCCGGGAGAAAAGCTTTTTGAAACAAAGTCTTTTGCACAAATTGCGCCTATGGGAACTCCTCCGCCGAGAGCTTTTGCAGATGTGAATATGTCGGGCTCTATGCCATACATCTGATGTGCAAACCAATGCCCTGTTCTGCCCATGCCTGTCTGGACCTCGTCAAAAATAAGAAGAATATCATGCTCATCGCAAAGCTTTCTCAAAGAGAGAACATAGTCTTTGTCCATGGGATGAACGCCGCTCTCGCCTTGTATAAGTTCAATCATTATAGCGGCAGTGTGTTGGGTTATAGCATTTTTAACTGCCTCAAAATTATTTGGGGCAACCTGCAAAAATCCGGGGGTTAAGGGACGATAGGGTGCCTGATATTTTTCCTGTCCCGTTGCCGCAACCGTTGCAAGGGTTCTGCCATGAAAGGACTTATCAAGAGAAATTATTTCGTATTTATTTTTCCCTTGCTTATAAAAATAAATTTTTGCAAGCTTTATGGCACCCTCGTTTGCTTCGGCTCCTGAATTTGCAAAAAATACTTTATCAGCACAGGAATTTTTGCAAAGCTTTTCGGCAAGCAAAGTCTGGGGCTGGTTATAATAATAATTTGAAATATGCAAAAGCTTGTCAACCTGAGAGTGAAGAGCTTTTGTAAATTTTGGGTGGCAAATACCAAGTGCATTTACTGCAATTCCGCCAAGAAAGTCGGTATAAGTTTCCCCCTCGGAGGAAAAAAGCTTCATTCCCTCACCATACTCAAAAACTACGGGAAGTCTTTCGCCGAATGTATTCATATAATATTCTTTATCTTTATTTTTAATTTGCTCTAATGTCAATTTGAATTTCGCCTCGTTTCCTATGAAATCATATTATTAATTATACATCTTAATGAATAAAAATGCAATACTTTTATCCTTTTTTTATTAAAAAAAGATGAATTTAACCGCATAATTCCTATATTTTTATGGATTTTTAAGGAGAAGATGCAAAAAATGAATAAAAATAATGTCGTAAGCTTGTCAAAATTCTACACTCGTATTCGACATATTTTTTGACAAAAGAGGTGTATAATTAAATCAAGACAAGGGGGAAAAAAGCGTGAGGGTTTATATAGACATTCTTTTTTTTACAAATTTCCTTGTAGATTTTCTTCTCATAAAAGCAAGCGGAAAAATAATGTCATGGGAGCTTAAAAAAATAAGATGTTTTTTAAGTGCCCTTGCAGGAGCTATTATAGGAGTGTTGTTTTTTTATCTTGACAAAGAAGGCATAAGCACATTTTTAGCCTCGGTATTTGTAGGACTTATTATGATTTTTATTGCTTTTTCGCCCAGGAGTGCAAAGGAAATTTTAAAGGCATTTTTTGCTCTTTATGCCTGCTCGGCAGTTTTTGCCGGCGTCGCATTTTTTTTGATAATTCAATTTGGAGGGGGAATTGTTAAAAATGGAATTTTTTATGCAAAGACCCCTGCAATTATTTTAAGTGCTGCTTTGGTATATGCAGCAGTGAGTCTGGGGTTTGGTGCTCTTAAGCGGCGCATTTTACAAAAAAGACATGAGGTGGTGCTTGAATATAACAAAAAAAAGGTAAAGCTTTTCGGAATGGTTGATACAGGAAATGGACTTTTTGAGCCGAAAAGTAAAAAGCCTGTCATGTTGATTGAGCCCGATGTATTAAAAAAGCTTATAGACAAAAATTGCAACAGAGAAAATTTATATGAATGGATAGATACAAAAAGGATAAAAATAATTCCATACAAGAGCATTGACAAGGAAGGAATATTGACCGGGATAGTTCTTGACAGAGCAATTATACAAGGTCGAGCTATAGATGGAGCAATCGCCGCAGTTAGTATTGAAAGTTTAAAATATCCGGTAATTTTAAATGCTGGAATGTAAAAAACAGTTAAGCTATATATCTTATGCAAGATAAAAGGGGGTGAGAAAAATGCTTGCATTAATAAAGGGTATAAAAAATAAATTAAGTGAATTTTGTATGCAATTTGAAGAAGCAGGAGAGCTTTATTATATAGGAGGAAGCGAAACACTTCCTCAAGCTTTATCAAAGGAAGAGGAGGAAGAGCTTTTAGAAAGGCTAAGAAAAAATGACACATCGGTTAGAAGAACTTTAATTGAGAGAAATTTAAGACTGGTGGTGTATATTGCAAGAAAGTTTGAAAATACCGGGATTTATGTTGAAGACCTTATATCAATTGGCACAATCGGGCTTATAAAGGCTATAAACACCTTTAATCCCAATAAGAATATAAAGCTTGCAACCTATGCTTCAAGGTGCATAGAAAATGAAATTTTAATGTATTTAAGAAAAAACCAAAACAGGCGTTCAGAGGTTTCGATAGACGAGCCGCTCAATGTGGATTGGGACGGAAACGAGCTTTTGCTTTCAGACATTTTGGGGGTGGAAAGTGATGACATTTATCGTGAGGTAGAAGAAGAGGTTGACCGAAAGCTTTTAGCAATTGCAATGGAAAAGCTTTCGGGAAGAGAACAAAAAATTATGAGGCTCAGATTTGGAATAGGAAACGAAAAGGAAAAGACTCAAAAAGAGGTTGCAGATATATTAGGAATTTCACAGTCTTACATTTCGAGGCTGGAAAAAAGAATAATAACAAGGCTTAAAAGAGAAATTTCTAAAATGATTTAGTAAAAATAAAAAAGGCTTATCATCTAAAAAAAGAAGTTTATTTAAAAATAAACAATTAAAAACCGCAGTTAACAAAGTGAAAAAAATTTGCTCAGTCACCTGTTCTTATTCACTTTTACTTATTTATTTTAAAGCTTACATAAAGCAAGAAAAAATGTGTTTTCTTGCTTTAAATAATTGCGGAGGAGAAAGGCTGATGAACAAGGTAGAAATTTGCGGCGTAAACACCGCTGAGCTTCCCACCCTTACAAGGGAGGAAAAGGATAAGCTTTTTGTGAAAATAAAATTGGGGGACAGCATTGCAAGAGAGGAATTTGTAAGAGGAAATTTAAGGCTGGTTTTGAGTGTTATTCAAAGATTTCAAAACAGGGGCGAAAATGCCGACGACCTTTTTCAAGTGGGTTGCATAGGTTTGATAAAGGCAATAGATAATTTTGACCTGTCGCAAAATGTTCAGTTTTCCACATATGCAGTGCCAATGATTATTGGAGAAATAAGAAGATATTTAAGGGACAACAATGCAATAAGAATAAGCCGATCATTAAAGGATATTGCCTACAAGGCGCTTTATGTCAAGGAAAGGCTTACAAACTCAAATTCCAAGGAGCCGACGGTTTCTGAAATTGCAAAAGAGCTTGATCTTCCCAAAGAGGAGGTTGTTTTTGCGCTTGATGCAATAGCTGACCCCATAAGTCTTTTTGAGCCGGTCTATCACGATGGTGCGGAAGCAATTTATGTGATGGATCAGGTAAAGGACAAGAAAAACACTGATGACAATTGGCTTGAAAATATAGCCATATCCGAGGCAATGGAGCATTTGGGGGAAAGGGAAAAGCATATTTTACGATTGAGATTTTTCAAAGGAAAAACCCAGATGGAGGTTGCAGACGAGATTGGAATAAGTCAGGCGCAGGTGTCAAGATTGGAAAAAAGTGCGCTAAAGCACATGAGGAAATATATATAAGGGGGAGAGGTTTTTTCGTAACCGAAAAAAGAAAAAAGGTTCCGAGGGAAATTTCCCTCGTGACTCTTTTTTTAAGTTAGATTTATTTTGGTTTAAAGTTTTTTGTTTTTTATTAGTGGCTAATTTGAATAAAGTTATAGTTTTATTTTCTTTTTCCACTGCCGTGGGGGCCTACTTTTGGTGTCAAAAGTAGCAAAAACGCAGGCGATTGTCGATTTTCCCCACACCCCTTAAAACGAACAAGGGTTAGCACCCTTGGAACCTGCAAGGGGGATTTTTATTGGTGGCTTGAGGGGAGAAAGGGGTTAATTTTTAAGGAAATTATTGTAGGGAACGACATATGCACGTCGTTCCTTTTTTAAAATCATTATATGGCAGGGATTTTTAAAAGTCAAGTAATTTATGCGTAAAAAAAGAACTAAAAGTATTGAAAAATGAGATGATCTATGCTACAATAATATAATAACCTTTAAAAGCTTTGAGGAGGTGAAAATTTTTGGAAATCAAAGAAGATGAAATAAAAAGAATTTGTTCTGCCACCATTTACAAACGAGGTCTTGAATATTATAAAGAGGGACGTGTGCATATGAAGGTGAGGGCAGAAAACTCTTTAGTAGCAGCGGTTGATGGCGACAAGCTCTATAACGTGCATATAAGCTTTGATGGCGAAAAAATAGCTGACACTCTTTGCACTTGTCCTTACTATATCACTATGGGGACAGCCTGCAAGCACATTGTTGCAACCTTGAAAACACGTCAGCAGGAGCTTTTAAAAACAAATGATTTTGAAAACGAAAACGACCTTCTTGCCTCAAGGCTTTGTGAGGAATTTAAAGAACAAAAAAAAGAGCAATGGGGAGTATTTGTAAAGCTTAGGGTGACTTTTTCATCGGGGAAAATATTTTATTCTGCGGCCTTGGATTTAGTGGGAAACAACTCAAAATATCAAATACATTCAGTTGAGGCTTTTTTGGATTCATATTTAAATCACGAGGATTTTCGCTTGTCTAAAAATTGTGTTTTTAACAGAGGAAATTGCGTGTTGGAGGAAGCCTCTGCCGAGATTGTGAGTATGCTTTGCGAGGCATATGAAAACAAAAGCTTAAAAGCAGAATTTTACTCGCTTAAAAACTATGAAATAAGCTTTGGTGCCCAAACTGCAAGAAGGCTTTTTCCATTGTTAAAAAGGATTGGAGCCTCTTATATAATTGATGGAATGAATTATGACAATGTCGCAATTGTTAATGATGATCCTGACATACTTGTAGATGTGAGTGCAATAGAAAAGAGAATAAGTATTTTACTTACCGAAAGCGGAATTGCACTTGTTCCTGACGGAGAAATATTTTTCTTTGACAACAAAATTTTTATAACCACTTCTGAATGGAGAGAGTGGTTTATGCCTCTTTATCGGGCTATGATTTTGAAAAAAAGAACACGTCTTGAATTTGTGGGCGACAACAGTGTGGAGTTTGCAGCCAAAGTCTTACCCAAGATAAAAAATGCAAGAGGCGTGGTTTGCTATGGAATAGACGAGCTTGTGGTGAGTGAAACTCCTGAATTTGAGATATATTTAGACAGTTCACAAAAGGAAATTTCGGCGGTTATAAAAGCAAGCTATGGCGGAGTGTCCATGATATTGCCATCTGCAGTTTACTCCTTTGACAAGCTCATTATCCGTGACGAGGGAAAAGAGGAGGAAATTCTTGAATTTTTTAAGGAATTTGAGCTTGAAAAGGACAGATTTTATCTTAGCGACGAGGTGGAAATTTTTAAGTTTATAACAAGAGTTTTGACCAAGCTAAACCAAAAGGCAAGAGTTTTTACAAGTGACAGCTTTGATTCTCTTTTAATAGAGGATTTGCCATCTCTTTCGGCGTATGTAAGCTATAATGAAAAAATTGATTTATTGCAAATGGAAATAGATGGAGAAATTCCCGAGGAGGAAATAAGGGAAATTTTAGAAGCCTATTATCAGAATTATGCTTTTTATCGTTTTTCTGATGGCAGATTTTTTGATTTTTCAAAGAAAAATTCCACCCTTGAATTTCTTTTGGCATTACCCGAAAATGAGAACATAAAGGGAAAAAGAAATTTGTCGAAATCCTACGCTCTATATCTTGCGCAAGAAATAGAAAAAGGAAAAATAAAAGGTCACGAAAGCTTTTTTGAATTGATAAAAAGGGGATTGGAATGCAGTTATAAAATTCCTGATTATCTTAATGGGGTGTTGCGTGATTATCAAAAAAATGGCGTAAGGTGGTTTTTTGAACTGGCAGGTCTTGGGCTTGGAGGAATTCTTGCTGATGACATGGGGCTTGGAAAAACCCTGCAGGTTATAGCCTTTGTCATGAGCTCAGAAAGAAAAGCTCCATCTTTAGTTGTTGCCCCCAGCTCGCTTTTATATAACTGGTGGGAGGAAATTATGAGATTTGCGCCCGATGCAAGGGTAAAAATCATTGATGGTCCCAAAGAAGCAAGAGAGGAAGCGCTTTTGGAGATTGGGGATTGTGATTTTGTTATAACCTCTTATGCTCTTTTAAGGCGGGATGTGCAAATTTATCAGGATTTGGAATTTTCCTATTGTTTCATAGATGAGGCTCAGCATATAAAAAATTCCCGTACAATGAATTTTCGTGCGGTAAAAAGGATAAAGGCAAAGAGTTGTTTTGCCCTTACAGGAACACCTATAGAAAATTCAATTTCCGAGCTCTGGTCAATTTTTGACTTTGTTTTGCCGGGGTATTTAAGCAGCAAAGAAAGGTTTTTGAAAAATTACGAAAAGAGCATTTCAAAGGGGATAATGAGTGCAGGAGAGGAGCTTTCTTCAAGGGTTAAGCCTTTTATTCTGAGGCGAATGAAAAAAGATGTGCTCAAGGAACTTCCTGAAAAAATAGAGAATACAATTTTTGCAGATTTTAAGGATGATCAAAAAAAGGTTTATTATGCATTTCTTTCTGCTGCAAGAGAGGAAGCAGAGTTTATTGCATCGACGGGGGAAAACAAGATAAGAATACTCTCTCTTCTTACAAGACTCAGGCAAATATGTTGCCATCCTGCCCTTATAAACCCTGACTACAAGAGGGATAGCGCAAAATTAGAGCTTTTATCCGAGCTTGTATCCTCGGCAGTTTCGTCAGGGCACAGGGTCTTGGTGTTTTCGCAGTTTACCTCAATGCTTTCTATCATAGCTGAGGAGTTGAGAAAAAAGAGCATAACAAGTTTTTATCTGGATGGTTCCACCCCTAAATCCGAGCGTGTGAGCATGGCAAATCGTTTTAACGCCGGTGAAAAAGATGTGTTTTTAATATCTTTAAAAGCAGGTGGAACGGGACTTAATTTAATTGGCGCAGATACTGTAATTCACTACGACCCGTGGTGGAATCCTGCTGTTATGGACCAGGCATCTGACCGTGCCTACAGAATAGGGCAAACAAAGGCGGTGCAGGTTATAAAGCTGGTTTGCAGAAATTCGATAGAAGAAAAAATTATGAAGCTTTCGGAGAAAAAGCGTGGACTTGCTGATGGAATAATAAGGGAAAACAAAAGTTTTTTATCTGCTCTTAGTAAGGAGGAGTTATTAGATTTGTTTGAGGAAAAGAATAGTTAAAATTTAATTTTAAAAAAGAATTTGTTTTTTAAAACAAAAGGGCGTGAACTATAAAGTTAGTGAAAAATCACTTTTTAAAGTCACGCCCCATATTTTTTGTTTTATTTTTTAGTCGTCTATGCTATTATCAGTTGCTTTTTTATAAATTTCAAGAACCTCAGTTGAGGGCATTTTATCGATAAGAGTAACTGAAATTGCAGCGATTGAACCTAATATAAAGCCAGGAATGATTTCATATATTCCTGTAATCGTTGTAAGTGTAAGTCCCTCTTGAATCGGGAGCCACAGCCACAGCATATCCACCAACGCACCAACTATAATTCCTGCAACTGCGCCCTTGTATGTAAATCTCTTCCAGAAAAGAGAAAGAAGAACTGCAGGACCGAATGCTGCGCCGAATATGCCCCATGCGTTGGATACTAAATCCATAATAGCCTGAGCGGCTTTTCCTTTACTGCTTGCAATAAAGAAGGCTACAAATGCGATAACTATAACGATTGCACGACTTACCCAAAGCATTTCCTTGTTTGAGGCATTCTTTCTGACAATAGGCTTATAAAGGTCGCTTGCAAAGGAAGATGCCGCCACAAGAAGCTGGGAATCTGCAGTTGACATACTTGCAGCAATTATTGCAGCGAGCAAAAGTCCGGCTATAAATGCAGGGAATACATCACGGGCAAGCTCTACGAATATTAAAGATTGCTTGCCTTCTTTAAGAAGTACTGCCGAAAGGTCGGTTCCGTTTGAATATACAAACATTCTGCCAAGATAGGCGATTACTATGGTTGCGGCAAGGGAAAGAACTACCCAGATGATTGCTACGGTGGCAGATTTTTTCACCATGGAGGGTTTTTCGATTGCCATAAATCTTACTATAATATGAGGCATGCCGAAGTATCCAAGACCCCAACCAAGTCCCGACAAAATGTCTTGCCAGCTGGCATTGAAAAAGCTTGCAACAAATTTAAACTCTTCTCCATTAGGACCGGCATAAACTGTTGAAAGAGCAGCAGTGTCAAGATTTCTTGTAAAACCTACAACAATAGGTACAATGAGGAGGGCTGCAAGCATAAGCAAACCCTGGAAAAAGTCTGTCCAGCAAACTGCGTTAAAGCCGCCAAGGAATGTGTAAGCAACAACAATGGCTGCAAATATAATCATGGCAGTTGTTCTTGAAAGTTCAGGAACAAGTGTTGTAAAGACGTCCGCACCTGCAACAAAAGCTGAAGCAACATAGATTGTGAAGCATACAAGAAAAACAACTGCGCAGATGATGCTTACTACGTGGCTTTTTGATGCAAAACGATTGGAAAGATACTGCGGAAGGGTTATGGAGTCGCCTGATGCTTTTGAAAATTTACGAAGTCTTTTAGCGACCAAAATCCAATTTGCTGCAGTGCCTATTGCAAGACCTATACCAATCCATGCCTGACCAAAACCAAAAGCGAGAATGCTTCCGGGAAGCCCCATCAGAAGCCAGGCACTCATATCAGAAGCCTGTGCGCTCATAGCAGTAACCCAAGGACCCATGGCACGACCGCCGAGGAAATAATCTTTTTCAGAAACATTTTTTGATTTTAAGAAAAAGAAAAGACCTATGGCAAGCATAGCCACAAAATAAAGAACAAATGCAAAAATATCCATTTTTACTCTCCTTTTTATATATATTTTTTTAACTACATTTTCCATTATAACATAAACAAAAACAAAAATCAATAGAGAACTAAGTATAGACTAAAGTCTGTACTTAGTTCTCTATTATGTGCTTTTAATATGCAAAATAAAAGGAAAATTTAAAAAGAACTAACTTAAGGACGAATACCCGACAAAAAGAAGGGCATCACATTTTTTGCGTAGGAAGAAAGAGAATACTCTCCGTTGCATATGCACCAGTCATATATAAGTGCACGCTCGCTCATTGCATAAAGCTTTACAATTTCGCTGACCGTCATTTTGTTTGTCAGCTCATTGTTTTTTTGACCTTCGGTAACAATTTTTTTCAAAAGCTTATAGTAAAGTCGTCTGTTGTCGAGCAAATGCTTTTTTCCTTTTGTGATAAGCTGAGTTGAATAAAGGCGGGTCAGAAGATCTATGTCAATTCGTTCCTCTATCATATCAAAAAGCTCAGAGTTAAGATACAACAGCTTTTCAAAGCAGGACATATTTTCAGGGAAATTATCCTGAAGCTTTGAATATTCCTCGTCAAATATATAGGAAAGAGAACCTAAAAGTGCGTCTTTTCAAGTCGGAGGCCAAGCGGTCTTAGGAAGACAAATGTCTTAGCCAACTCCTTGGCTCACAGAACGACATGGCT
>JAZURZ010000059.1:0-2465 GCA_045606465.1 Clostridia bacterium
CTTAACCCGAATACGCAATAGCTTTACCGAATTAAGACAGTCAAAAATTTACTTACTCGACCTCAATGATAATGAGGGTTGCTTCAAAGGCACCATTTGTCATAGTTCCTCTTACGCTTACAACATCGCCCTCTTTAACATCTTTTAAAGTCTTTGAAGTTCCTGCCGAGGTTATAAACTTCGCTGTGCCATCCTTACAATATACAGTTTCCTCGTAGGTTACATCATTTTCATTGTAGCTGATTTTGATAAAGCCATAAGCTGTATTTACGCTTGTAACAACACCAGACTTGCTATACGCAGTACTTGATGAGGTTGCCGCAACAATTCTTTTAATAGCCTGACTCTCAAGAGTTATTGTTACATTGTCACCTACTCTGAAATCGTAAATGGTAGCATCCTGATTGTTTATGAGTATTTTTACATCGCTTGTTACATCATAAACCACATCTGAACCTTTAACATTTACTGTCACCTTAGGAGAGGCTGAAATTTCTATAGCCTTTATGCTTCCCTCAACAGTTTTTGTATTTGACTCTGCATCTATAGCAATTACTATACCATAATCAACAGTGAGCTTTACCTTGTCGCCCTTATAAATTGTTGAAAGACTTGCTGTATCGCCATTCTTCTTAACCTTTACATCAGATGCCACTTCCAAAACAAGACCATTATACTCCTCAAGAGCGTGGCTTATTGTGATTGTTCCGTCTTCTACTATTGAAACTTCCTCTATTAAAGCATTTGATATATTCTTTGTTTTAGGCTCGCCTGTGATGGTCTTGATTTTTCCTGCTGACAAATTAGCAATTACATAATCAGTTTTAGAAAAATCTCTTATTGTTGCATCCTGATCCATAAATGTCACATCTACATTTTCGTCAAGAATATAACTCTTTATTTCGCCATCTACCTTGATTCTTACAGTTACCACACCGCTGTTTCCTGCATATCCTTCAAATATTCCCGATATGGTTTCATCAGGGATAGTTGTAGGAATATCAACATAAACAAGCTCGCTGTTAACATAGGTGAAAACTGCTCTGACACCTGAGGGAACCTCCTTGGTTTGTGCAAGCTCACCCTCTATGTAAAATTTTGTATTAGATGTATAACCCATCTGCTCTATTTCTTCATCTTCATTGTAGAAAGAAACATTTGCATCATCAACAGTTGCAATCTTCAATTCCTCAACTGTTAAATTCATAAGGTCAACGGTCTTTGAAAGCATTACTGCAATTTGGCTTCTCAAAACCTCTGATTTTGGTGAGAAGGTTCCGTCACCCATGCCTGACATAATGGATTTTTGTGTCACATAGTAAACATATTGACTTGCTTTATTTGGAATTTCCTTTGCATCGGAATATTCAAGGTCAACCATAATTTCTGAAGTCGCTTTCTTTTCTGCACACATAGCCTTTGTAATAATTATAGCTGCTTCATATCTTGGCATGGGCTCACTCTTAAGCTCATCCTTTAAATATGTATTGAGCTCGCTTTCTTTGAGAGCTCCTCTGTAAAGAAGATAAGCTATATCGCTTTGTCCGAAATTAAGTTCATATTCCTCAAGGACAGAAAGATATTTCTCCTCTGCAATTTTAAGCGCATCGGCATTTGCTTCACTGTTTGAGCCCATAGCTCTTGCAAAAAGCGACAAAACCTCAAGTCGTGTAACGCTTTTGTCGGGACGATATGTTCCGTCCTCATATCCGCTTATAAATCCCTGCTCTGCCATATCCTCTATATATCCTGCTGCCCAGCTATACTTTTCATCAGAAATATCGCTGAAAGTTACCTCTTTTTTTGCAAACGCTGCCATAGGTGATGCGCAAGCAATTGCCAAGGCAACAGCAAGGATTTTTTGAAGTCTTTTCTTCATGAAATATCATTCCTTTCTCTAACCATTATCTGAATGTATCATCATTTATATACGATAATCATATCACATTTTGCAAAATACTGCAATATATCCGCTTTATTTGTATTATTTTTGTAACATTGTCATAAAATTTTTTTAATGTTTAAAAAATCGGGTCAAATTTATATTTTTTCTCTTTTGGGATGTCAGTTTTAAAAAATACTATTCCTGCTACCAATTCTGCTCCTGCATTTACAAGAGTTTTTGCACATTCACGCATTGTATTGCCACGAGTGTAAATATCGTCAACCAGCAATATTTTCTTTTTTTCAACCAATAGCCTATCTGCCAGGAATGCGCCCTTTACATTTTCATTTCTTTTAAGAGCATTAAGTCCGCTCTGACGTTTGGTGTTCCTGATTCTAAAAAGAGCCTCATCTGAAGTTTCTATTTGTAAATGTCTTAAAAATTCCTCCGACATCAGTTTGGATTGATTGTAGCCTCTTTCTCTCATTCTTCGTACTGAAAGCGGAATGGGAATTGCCAAATCAAACTCTCCTTGTTTTATTATCTTTCCTATGGAATCAATAAAGTCGGAGGCCAAGCG
>JAZURZ010000060.1:0-13372 GCA_045606465.1 Clostridia bacterium
TCGCCATTTTCGTCTGAACCACCATAGCTTTCTTTCTTGCTCTTTATTTGCCCAAGAATTTGTGATGCGTACACGCTTCTTTTATAGAAGAAATTTAAATATCCTCCTGCTGCCTGCACCTTTTCAAGCTTTTCATCGTCAGAAAACTTTTCCTCCAACTCCTTTGCAATAATAGGCGGTGCTTTTCTCAAAGTCTTTGCAAGCACAAAGCAAGGAAATGCCAAATCTCCCAATTTTTGTTCTGGCGGAGTTTCCAGCACAGCAAAAATATTCTCCTTTTCCAAACCAGTGAGTTCCTGAAGCTTTTCGCACACATATTCTTTAAAGTTCATGTCAATTTCATAGCCTTTCTAATGTTATTTATACGAACGTTTTATCTTTTTTGTAGTAGTTTTTTCAAATTCCACTGAGCGGAACTTTATTTTTCTTATTTGCTTATATCCCGCAATAGTCTTATTTAAAGCCTGAATATCTGCTTTTATTTGTTCTTTTGCATCAGAATTTTCAGCATAAATTTCAGCTGTTATCATATCCTCCTCGGCATATACTAACACCTCGGTAACATTTTCTACCCTGCCAACAAGGGTTTCAAGTTCTTCAGGATATACATTTTTGCCATTGTCCAGCAAAATAAGATTTTTCTTACGTCCTGTGATTGACAAAAATCCGTCTTTATCTACACTTCCTATATCGCCTGTGTGGAACCATCCGTCCTTTAAAACCTCGGCAGTTGCTTCGGGGGCATTGTAGTAGCCCTGCATAACGATATCGCCCTTTACGCAAATTTCTCCCTCGCCATTTTCGTTAGGATTATCAATGTGAATATGCACACTCGGAATAGGAAGTCCTACCGTTCCATATTTAACCCAACAAGCTCTGTTGGTCGCAACAATAGGTGAACATTCTGTAATTCCATATCCATTTATAACTGTTATTCCCAGCGCTTCAAAGCTTTTCATAAGCTCATCATCTATCGGAGCTCCGCCGCATATAAGCATCGAAAGATTTCCTCCAAATGCATCAAGAACCGATTTAAAAAGAAGTCTTCTTGCATCTATTCCTATTTTTCTTGCTCCGTCACTTACCTTCATAAGCTTTTTCAAAAGCCCGGCTTTGCCTTGTTTTTGTGCGTTCTTCCATATATTCTTATGAAAGCTTTCCAAAAACAGAGGAACCACTGAAATATGTCCTGGCTTTGCGTATTGAATATCTCTTAAAATTGTTTTAAGACTGCTATTAATAAACACCGGTGAGCCTACCCACACCTGACACAAAATTCCTGCCATAAATCCAAAGGTATGATTAAATGGCAAAACTGCCACTGTGCCAAATGGGATTTTTAAATTTTCAAGGCTGTGTCTTGCATCCCTCAAAAGATTGCGTTGTGAAAGCATAACACCTTTTGGATTACCTGTTGTTCCTGATGTGAATATAATTGCACAAGTCTTGTCTATGTCCATAGGCTTTTTTATAAACTCATCATCGCCTGCCTCAATTTTTTCATTTCCTTCTCTTATTACCTTCTCAAATTCGTCAATGCACAAGGTTTTTATGTCCATATCTTCAATTAAAGGAAGAACTGCCGCCTTTGTTTTTGAATAAACCACTGCGTCACACTCGCCCGATTTTATAAGCACTGAAAGCTCAGAGGGGGAAAGCTCCTTATCCAAAGGAACAATCATATTTGCTCCCATAACTGCAGCAAAGTATGTCAAAACCCACTCATAGCTATTTTCACCAACAACAGCTATCTTTTTATCTCCTTTTAAACCAAGAGAATAAAAATATGCGCCCAAAGCATCAATGTCCTCACGAAACTTTTTAAAGGGAATTGTAATATAGCTTCCGCCACGTTCGTACCATATTGCTTTTTCGTCTGCAAACTCAACTGCATTTTTATATATCATGTCTTTTAAGTCTGTAAAGTCCTTTATTTTATTGTAGGGTGCATTTTTTTGTTTTGTACTCATAATTTTCAATAGCCTTTCTTCCTGCAAAATAATATTTTTTAAAATTCCTTTGTCCGCAGGCAGACAAAAACCATGGGTGTCGCACGGAATATCAACACAATTTTGCCGACATCTCCGCAAAAAATACCTATCTTATTATATTGTATCACAAAAAAGCAATTCTTACAATATTTTTTATAAAAAAATAGACAAAAATATTGACAAATGTTGTTTTTTGGCTGATAATTAAAGTAAATTTCACTAAGAAGGGTTGATATCCATTGAATAAAGTTTTTAAAAATACAAATTATCAGCTTTTTTGGGTTCTTTCTTCCTGCATGGTTATATATCTTATAATGTGGTCCTTTTGCGGGCATTGGCCATGGACCGAAAACCCGTACAATTCTTATGTTTTGCAGGCAAAATCATGGCTGGAAGGAAGGCTCGATCTTGGAAAAGATTATTCCCATCTGGAAATTGCAAGCTTTGGTGGAAAATATTTTGTGAGCTTTCCTCCATTCCCTTCGGTTCTTCTTTTGCCTTTTGTTCTTTTAAATATTCCCGATGGCTTTGCTGCACTCTTTTTTAGTCTTTCAGGTACAGTTTTTGCTTTTAAATTGTGCGAAAAAAGTCATGTTTTTCTCCCCTGCTTCTGGGCATTGTTCTTAACCCTTGCATCAAACGTTTTGCTTGTGAGCATCAATTCATGGGTTTGGTTTATTGCACAGAATATGAGCTTTGTTTTCACTTTAGGAGCAATATATTTTGCTTTTACAAAAAAAGGAGCCCTATCCTTTACTCTTTGGGCAATGGCAATAGGCTGTCGTCCTTTTCAGATAATATATTTCCCTCTTTTGGTTATGATACTTACCGACAACGGAAAAAATATGAACTTTAAAAAGCTTTTTAAGCAATTTCTTCCAGCTATAGTTATTGGTCTTTGCTATATGCTCTACAATTATCTGCGATTTAATAACGTCTTTGAATTTGGGCATAACTATCTCCCTGAGTTTCTGGAGGCTGAAAAAGGACAATTTCATCCATCATATATTTTAGAAAATTTAAAATCTCTTGTTTTACTCCCCACTTATAAAAATGGCGGGGCTTTGCAATTCCCACACTTTAATGGCATGTCAGTGTTCCTTGTTTTTCCCATATTATTTTTTTGTGTGTTTTGTATTTTAAAGGGAATAAAAAAACCAAGAGTATGGGTAGGACTTATTTGTATTGTTTTACATATTCTTGTGCTCACTTCTCACAAAACCATGGGAGGCTGGCACTTTGGCAACAGATATTTTATAGATACCATGCCTGCATTTTTCTATCTTCTTACAATTTCTTTGCCAAAAGAAAGCGAAAAGGTGTGTTTTGTTGCCTTTCCGTTTTTCCTTTTGGGATTGGGAATTAATCTTGCAGGAATTATCACTATGCTAAATGGATAAGTAATTCAGAGCAAAAACTTTGAATGCTGAAAAATCAAAATCGTTGAAAAGTCGTTTGCCGCGGGAGAGGTACGCTAAACGCGTGCCTTTTTACGAAAAAGGAGGAGGCGTGGAGCAGGTGACTGATTTTTTCATAAAAAAAATCGGAACAAGCGTAACTTGTTCCAGCAAAAGTGAAATAAGAGCCTTAAATATCTTTTTTGTACCTAATATACTCTCGTAAAAAGGTGGTAGCGACAGCGTACCGCCCGTGAGGGCGTTTACAACCGAACAGGTACGCTAAACGCGTGCCTTTTTACGAAAAAGGAGGAACAGTGGAGCAGGTGACTGATTTTTTCATAAAAAAATCGGAACAAGCGTAACTTGTTCCGACGTAGAAGAGCCAAATGATTTAGATGACACATTAAATCAGTTAAGATTTGTAATTTTACTTCGTAAAAGTTATGATGAAACCTTCGGTTTCAGGTATGATATATTTGCCACTCATAACAACCATTGACGAAGGCAATTCATAACTTGCGAAGCAATCTAAACTCTTAACTTGCCGCAGGCAAATATAACTGAAAAAACGACAGTAATCTGTCGATTACTGTCGTTTTTTCTGGTAGCGGTAATTGGATTTGAACCAATGACACTACGGGTATGAACCGTATGCTCTAGCCAACTGAGCTATACCGCCATATCAAAAAAGACAAGATGTATTATAGCACACACTTTTTATTTTGTCAAGTTTTTTTATAAAAATTTTTTTAATTTTAAATTCTGACACAAAATATCACAAAACAAGGAGGAAATTAATGTGAAAAACAATCAGCTCATAAATGCAATATCTGTTTTTGTTCTTTCAATGCTTTTTTTGTTTGTTCTTTCCCCAAAAAGACAGACAGAAAAAACTCTGCAAATTTATGATATTTTTGATACCTATTGCGAAATAACAATTCTTTCAGACAAAAATTCCGATTCTATACTTGCAGAATGCAATCAATATCTTCACGAAAAGGACAACCAATGGTCAGCAACAAGGCCTGAGAGTGAAATAAGTGTATTAAATTCCGCTGCAGGCACAAAAAGTGTATCCCTTTCTCCCGACACTTTAAATGTTCTTGACAAAGCTTTATCCGCCTCTTATTACACAAGCGGTTATTTTGATATTACTGTTGGTGCAATGATAAATTTGTGGAATTTCGGAGGCGCACCAAAAATTCCTGAGGATAGTGAAATTACAGAAGCAATTCATAATGTGGGATACAAGCTTCTTGAGCTTGACAAAAAATCAGGCACTGCATATCTTACAAAAAAAGGGACCTCGGTAACTCTCGGGGGAATTGCAAAGGGGTATGCCACCGACGAAATTGTAAAACTCTTAAAGAAAAAAAATGTTCATTCTGCACTTATAAATCTCGGAGGAAACATCTACTGTATGGGCAGACGCCAAAACAACCAAGCGTGGCAGGTAGGAATTTCAGACCCTCTTGACCAAGACAAGCTTTTATGCACGCTTACAGCGTATGACACCGCTGTTGTCACCTCAGGGAATTATCAACGATTTTTTGAGGCTGATGGTGTAAGATATCACCACATACTTAATCCTTTTACAGGTATGCCTGCAAGCAATGGTCTAAACTCCGTTACAATAATTTCTCACGATTGCACCCTTGCAGACATTCTTTCCACCGCCTGCTTTGTTATAGGCTATAACAAAAGCCTCCCTTTAATAAAGGAGGCAAAGGTTTTAGCAATATTTGCCACAAATGACACTGTTTATTACAGCGAGGGGCTCGAAAGTGTAATAAGCTTTAATAACACTCGTTATGAGTACAAAAAAATCCCTTGATTATCAACTTCGTCTTAAAGGACAAGTATCCTTCATTGAGCACAAATCACACTTTGAGCCTGCACATTCTGCAGGCTTTTTTTCTGATATTCCCACAACTGCTGTCACCGATTTCCTTGGGAAGAGCAAGAATTGTTCATTGCAGGTAATTCCAGCCTTTCTTTGTGCATTAAGCACTCTCAGAATTTCTTTTTGTTCCGAAAGAGGGAAATCTCCATATCCCGGACTATATCTTGATGTAACATACTCCCCCTCTTTTATAATCTTTTTTGAAAAGCCGTCGCAAATTTTATCACAAAAGCTTTCAATCATTGCAGAGGCGCAACAATCAAGAACCACTGCCCTTGTAAGGTCATTTTGCTCATACATTTGTATTTTTCTCTCTATTTCAACACCAAGAGTTGCACCAAAGATTATTGCACTTTTGCATCCTTTTAGATGTTTTTTTATGTCCTTGCCTTTTAATTCAAGGTCATAATCTGCAGCACAAACAACATCTTTTTTAAACAACAATTTAAATTGTGTGCTGCAATAAAAAAATTTTGCAAGGCTTTGGGCCTCCTCTGCAACACTCTCTATCAACGCTGACATATCATCGCTTATTTCCTGACAGCGATAGCCTAAATATCGCATTGCTTCTTGCTTGTCACAGGTTATCACCATTTTTCTATCCTTTCACAAATTCCTTTTGCAATTTCAGGGCGGTTCATAGTATAAATATGTATTCCATCAATTTTGTGATTTATTAAGTCGTTAATCTGCTCAGCAGAATATTCAATAGCTGCTTTTTTCAAGTCCTCAGGACTATGTTCATATTTTCTCAAAATTCTTATAACCTTTGCAGGAAGTGATGCTCCGCACATGAAAATCATTCTTTCAATATTGCTTTTTGAGCGAATCGGCATTATTCCTGCAGATATGGGAAGTCTTATGCCTGCAGCAAGAGCATGGTCATAAAACTCATAAAAAACACGGTTGTCAAAAAACAGTTGTGTAATTAAAAATTCTGCTCCGACATCTACTTTTTCCTTTAAATAACGCACATTTTTCTCCATCGTGTCACAATCTATATGCCCCTCAGCATAGGCAGTGGCACCCACGCAAAGCTCGGGATAAGAACTTTTTATTTCACATATAAGCTCTTTTGCAAAATTAAATTCGGGAACTCCCAAAAAACCTTGCGGAACATCTCCTCTTAGGGCAAGTATATTTTCAATTCCAAGCTCTTTTGCATTTTTTAAAATATTTGAAATTTCGTTTCTTTTTGAATTTATGCAGGTAAGATGTGCCATGCTTTCCACATTATATTTTTTCTTTATTCGAGAAGCAATATCCAATGTCATTTCTTTATTAAGGCTTCCCCCTGCACTATAAGTCACGCTTATAAAATCAGGTGATAAATCCCCAAGTTGACCAATGGTATCATAAAGTCCATTCAAGTCAGGCTCGTTTTTAGGCGGAAATATTTCAAAAGAAATTGCAGTTTTTTTATTCTTATAAATTTCACTTATTCTCATTTTTAAAAAATACCTTTCTAATACTTTTTCATAATTCATTTTTATTACAAAACATTTTACCATAAAAAAAATAAAAATTCAATACGCAAAATTATATACATTTTTCTATTTTTGTGGTACAATAATTACGAATTTAAATTTATAAACGAAAGGCTAAGTGAAACTATGGCACTTGATACATTAGTTATACACGCTCTTACAACTGAATTGGGTCAAAAGCTTACAGGCGGCCGCATTGATAAAATTCATCAACCCGAAAAAGATGAGATACTTTTAAACATACGCACCTTTTCTGAAAATTACAAGCTTGTAATTTCGGCAAGTCCTGCACATCCAAGAATTCATTTTACCTTGTCGCAGAAGGAAAATCCCCCTTCTCCTCCTATGTTTTGTATGCTTTTGAGAAAGCATTTATCATCAGGCAAAATAATCTCTGTTTCTCAAATTGATTATGAGCGAATTATCCGCTTCGACATAGAGTCATATAATGAGCTTGGGGATTTGACAACAAAGCATCTTATTGTAGAGCTTATGGGCAAAAATTCCAATATAATTCTTACCCATGACAACAAAAAAATCATTGACTCTGCAAGGCATGTGGATTTTACACAAAGCTCGGTAAGACAAATTCTGCCCGGATGTGCCTACAATCCTCCGCCGACACAGAACAAAATTCCAATACTTTCGCAGGATATAGAAAATGTTTTTCTGGATTTTTCAAAACAGGGAGTTTCTTCCGAAAAAGCAATTCTTGAAGCAGTTTCAGGCATAAGCCCCCTTACAGCAAGAGAGGTTGTTCATTGTGCAACAGGAACCTGCAGTCTCTTATGCGGCGAGCTTTCCTCGGAACAAAAAGAAAAAATTATCTCACAGCTGAAACTTTTGCGTTTTTCTGATGTTCGACCCTGCCTTTTAATAAATGCAAATGACGAAAAAATAATGGATTTTTCTGCAATTTCAATTTCACAATATTCTAATAGCGTGAGATGTGTTTTTTACGACTCAATGAGCACGCTACTTGAAGATTTTTACAAAAAACGTGACCTTGCTGAAAGAATGAGGCAAAAAAGCGCGGATTTGATAAAACTTTTAAAAAATCACGAGGAGCGCCTTGTGAAAAAAAGTATTATTCAGAGAAAAACTCTTTCCGATGCTGAAAAAAAAGAAGAATATAAAATCAAAGGGGACTTGCTCACCGCCAATATTTACAGGATTACTCCCGGCGATGAATTTGCAATTCTTGAAAATTATTACGATCCTGCTTGTCCCCCCATAAAAATACAATTAAAGCCCGAGCTTTCTCCCTCTCAAAATGCTCAGCACTATTACAAGCTTTACAATAAAGCAAAAAATGCAGAAATTGAAGTTTCTCTGCAGCTTCAGCATACTTTTGAGGATTTGGAGTATATAAAAAGCACACTTGTGCTTGCAAGCAACTGCAGCAATGAGAAAGATTTAAATGATATACGTGCCGAACTTGCCGAACAGGGCTTTTTAAAAAGAATTTCTTTGTCAAAAAAATCAAGAAAAGAAACTCCTTCAAAGCCCTTGCATTTTGTAAGCTCTGATGGCTTTGACATTTATGTAGGCAAAAACAACACCCAGAACGATTATCTTACCCTAAAATTCGCCAATCGTCAGGATTTGTGGTTTCACACAAAGCAAATCCACGGCTCGCACACTATTATTAAGCTGGGTCAAAACAAGGATGTTCCGCCATCTACTATATTGCAGGCTGCTGCTATTGCTGCATTTTATTCTCAGGCAAGAGCCTCATCAAATGTTCCTGTAGATTACACTACTATAAAAAATGTTAAAAAGCCTAATGGCGCAAAACCGGGCATGGTTATATATGATTTTTATAACACTGTTTATGTTCATCCTGAATCTCCCGAAAAATAATTAACCCATCCTGTCATAGTCTTAAAAACATTTGACATATTTGTTTTTGGGGTGTATAATTAAAATATGGGATACTTGAAAATTTAAACTGGAAAGGACTTTATTATTATGAATAAAAAATTTTTAGCACTTTTTGCAGCAATCTCAACCCTCGCTTCAAGTGTTGCTATCGCTGCAACTGATATCAAAATCAAGATAAACGGCGAAGAACTTTTGTGCAACCCTCCTGCAATGGTTGAAGAGGACAGACTCTTGGTTCCTATGCGTGCAATCTTTGAAAAGCTTGATGCACAAGTAAACTGGGACGACGAAACCCGCACCATCACCGCTGCAAGAGAAGACTTTATTATTCTTATGCAGATAGGAAACCACAGAATGTTTATAAATGGGGAAGAAATTTCACTTGATGTTCCTCCAAAAATTGTCAGTGAAAGAACCCTTGTTCCTGCAAGAGCAGTTTCTGAGGCTTTTAATATCCCCGTTGATTGGAATGAAGAAACAAGAGAAGTAAATATTAACTTTTAACTTAGATTGGGGTATTCATCAATGGAACATCGCAAAATAGTTACTATTCAGGATATTTCCTGCTTTGGTCAATGCTCTCTGACGGTGGCCTTACCTCTTATTTCAGCAATGGGAGTTGAAACCGCTATAATACCAACCGCAATTTTATCTACACACACCGGCGGGTTTAAAGACTTTACCTTTCGTGATTTGAGCTCTGATATACCGAAAATTTCTACGCATTGGCAGTCTCTTAATTTGAATTTTGATGTAATATACACCGGATATTTAGGCTCGTTTGAACAGCTTGAATATATTTCAGATTTTATAGACAGCTTTAAAACTGAAAACAACATTATTTTAATTGACCCTGTAATGGGCGATAATGGCAAGCTTTATAAAGGCTTTACTTTCGAATTTGCGCTTGCTATGGCTCATCTTACAAAAAAAGCCGATGTTATTGTCCCAAATCTCACCGAGGCATCCTTTATGTTGGGACAAGATTATCCGGGCGAAAATTATAGTGAGGATTACATACATAGTCTTTTAAAAAAGCTATCTGATATTGGTGCAAAAAATATTGTTTTAACAGGTATAAGTTACTCTCCCGACAAAATCGGTGCGGTAACATATTCTTCTGAAACCGGCGAATATTTTTCTTATTTTACTGACAAAATAGGCACACGCTTTCATGGAACAGGCGATATTTTTTCCTCGGTTGTTGCAGGAGCCTTAGCACGTGGTCTAAGTCTCAAAAAAGCAGTTTGTCTCGCTGTAGATTTTGTTCCGGAATGTATCAAAAAAACATTGAATTGCGAAAAAGAACATTGGTATGGCGTAAGATTCGAAGATTGTATTCCTTATCTGGTCGACAAAATTTTGGAAGAAACAAAACTTTAATTTTTTTAAGGAAGTTTATTATTATGATAAAAATTGAAGACAGAACAGTTTTTGAAACAGAAAATGTTACACAAAATATGATTCTTTTTAAAACCAGGCTTATCAGGCTCAGAAAAGAAAGAAATCTTACTCAGGAACAACTAAGCAACGAGCTTGGTTTTACAAGAAGTGCCATTGCATCATGGGAGGCAGGCACAAGAATTCCTGATATTATAAAACTCCGAGCTCTTTCTTGTTTTTTCAATGTCTCTTCTGATTTTTTGCTTGGTCTTTCCGACCACAAGCACAGGACATTTATTTCACTTATTCATAAAAATTAAACCTTGATTATATTTTTATGCTTTTTTGCGTTCTGTGCTCATTAATTATATTTTTTGTAAGGTTACATAATATTTTTACTCTTTAGTAAATTTGTATTGACATTTTTATAAAAATAATATATAATAATGGCGTATGCTTAATATTTCTTTAAACTATTAATCCGGGAATGTTGAATTATCGGGATTAATATGTTGATTATAGATTTGCCGCACCATAAGGCATGGCTTTATGCCTTGTGTTTGCTTTTTAAAAAACAAGCATTTTTGCGGCGTTTAAAATATTTACACATAATAATTTTATATTCAGCATCCCCGATTTGTTGTTAAATCAAAAAACTAATTTAACTTTTTTAAAATTTTTGGGGGTGATTTACTATTAATACTTTATCTATAATACTTATTATTACAACAGCTATTTTTGGACTGTTGAATATTGCATCGTTTTTCGGCGGTATAGCGTACAGAAAGAAAATTTCCGAAGCAGAATTGGGTTCTGCAGAAGAAATGGCGAAAAAAATTGTTGAAGAAGCTGAAAAGGGTGCAAACTCCAGAAAAAGAGAAATACTTCTGGAGGCTAAGGAAGAAAGTCAAAGGCTCAGACAGGCTGCCGATGCTGAGATAAAAGACCGCAGACGTGAGCTTTCGATACAAGAGAGAAGAATTAATCAAAAGGAAGAAAATCTTGACAAAAAGACCGACTCTTTAGAGAAAAAAGAGCAGTCTTTAACTCAAAAAATGCGTGATCTGGAGAAAAAAGAGGCTAAAATTGCAGAAATTCAGCAACAGCAATTGGAAAGCTTGGAAAAAATATCCGGCATGACACGTGAGGAAGCTCGTCAGATTTTATTCCGTGACATTGAAAGCCAGACTCGGCACGAAGCCGCAATTATGGTTAAAGAAATAGAGCAACAAGCAAAAGAAAATGCAGACAAAAACGCAAAAAATATTGTAGCAATGTCCATTCAGAAGGTGGCTGCTGACCATGTTGCTGAAACCACAGTTTCAGTTGTTGCATTGCCATCTGACGAAATGAAGGGACGAATAATCGGACGAGAAGGACGTAATATACGTGCTCTTGAAACCCTGACGGGTGTTGATTTAATAATTGACGATACTCCCGAAGCTGTTATTCTTTCAAGCTTTGACCCCATTCGCCGCGAAGTGGCAAGGGTTGCACTCGAAAAACTTATTGTAGATGGAAGAATCCATCCCGCTCGCATTGAAGAAACTGTTGAAAAGGCCCGTCATGAGGTTGAGGCAGTAATCAAGCAAGAGGGCGAGGCGGCTACTTTTGAAACCGGCGTTCATGGATTGCATCCTGAACTTATCAAACTTTTGGGTAAATTGAAATTCAGAACCAGCTATGGTCAGAATGTCTTAAAGCACTCTATAGAAGTGTCTCACCTTGCAGGAGTTATGGCAGGCGAGCTCGGTGCTGATGTGACAATGGCGAAACGTGCAGGTCTTTTGCATGATATTGGCAAGGCTGTCGATCATGAAATTGAGGGTTCGCATGTAACTATTGGCTCTGATATTGCAAAAAAATATAAAGAAAACAACGATATTATTCATGCAATTGCTGCTCATCATGGCGACGTTGACGCAGAAACATTGATTGCGCAGCTTGTTCAGGCAGCCGATGCAATTTCAGCAGCTCGTCCCGGAGCAAGGCGTGAAAACCTTGAAACATATATTAAGCGTCTTGAAAAGCTTGAAGAAATCGCAAATGATTTTGATGGGGTTGATAAATCTTTTGCAATCCAGGCAGGAAGAGAAGTCAGAATTATGGTTAAACCTGACAATGTGGATGACGCCGGAATGGTTCTTATTGGCAAGGAAATTGTCAAGAGAATTGAAAGCGAGCTTGAATATCCCGGTCAGATTAAGGTTAGCTTAATAAGAGAAACCCGAGCAATTGATTATGCAAAATAAGCTTTGATTCTCAAAATGTGTTTTTGTGCAGTTGAAATTACAAGCCCCTGTCTTTAGAATTTTTTAATTTCTAAAATCAGATAGAATTGGAATTTTAATATATTCCCAAACAAAAAAAAAGACAAAAAAGACGGGAAGTTTTTCTCGTCTTTTTTCAACTGTTAGAATGGAGATTTTATGAAAATACTTGCGATTGGTGATGTTGTTTCACAAGTAGGAAGAAGCATGGTCTTTGATGCCCTTGAGCTTATACGTCCACAGGTGGATTTTGTCGTGGCAAACTGCGAAAATGCGGCTCATGGCAGAGGTATGTCAAAACCTGTTTATGAAGAGCTTTGCCGCTCAGGAATTGACATATTCACAATGGGTAACCACACATGGGGGTGTCCTGATATTGTAAATATCATGAAATATAACGACAATGTTATTCGTCCTGCAAATTACGAAGGCGACTGCCCTGGCGTCGGAAGCACTATATTTACAACAAAAAAAGGTTTTCGTATAGGCGTTATAAATCTTATAGGCAGAACCTATATGCCTTCATCCGCCCAAAACCCTTTTTTAACTGCGGACAAATGTATTGATTCTTTAAAGAACAAAGCCGATATTATAATTGTGGATTTTCATGCAGAGGCAACCAGTGAAAAAATCGCCTTAGGCTATTATCTTGACGGGCGTGTCAGCGTTGTTTTTGGAACACACACCCACGTTCAGACCTCTGACGATACAATCCTTCCCAAAGGGACAGGATATATAACTGATTTGGGCATGACAGGTCCATCTGTTTCCGTTCTTGGCATGAGCAAGGATATAATTGTTCAACGCTTTTTAGATGGTATGCCCCAAAAATTTGAGGTTGCAACAGGCAAAGGTCAATTTTGTGGCTGCGTCTTTGAAATTGATGAAACCAGCGGAAAAACCATTTCTACCGAGAGATTATTTATAAAATAAAAAACCTTTACGTTTTTTAGAAATGGCGTTCCTTTTATGTGTAATTAAAGGTTGTAGCAAAAAACTGCCGCCAAAAGGAGCTTATCCCTTTTGGCGGCAGTTTTTTCAAGTCGGGGGCCAA
>JAZURZ010000061.1:0-3431 GCA_045606465.1 Clostridia bacterium
AGATTTTTTCCTTTTTTTAGTCCTTTTTTCTTTTATTTTTGTAGCATATTTTTTTAAATTTTATCGTAGTTATAATATATAAACTATTAGTTGAACAAAAAGGCAAAATTTATAAGATTTTTAATTGCTAAAAAAGAGCATATTTTCATTAATGCCAATAGGCAATTCATTCTTGTTATTTTTAAACTCTTAAAATTTACACTCTTTTTTAAAGAAAGGACAACCAATGTGAAAATTTTTAAAAAAAACTTTAAAACAATTATAATTTCGCAAAAAAAACTAAACCTTGCTTTTAAAATTCTGTCTGCCATTTTGGGCGTGCTTTCAATTTTGGCAATTTTAAAATTCGGGAATATATCCAGCCAAAGACTCGCAATTTCAGATAGCTTTTACAAAACTGTAATCTCTGCTCAGCTCCACAACGAGAAGAACTTTTCAGCAGAAGAATTTTTAAAGAAGCTTTTCTTTGACATAAGCGACACCAAAAGCATTTTAGGAAAATATAATCCCATGCTTTCCCAAGACCTCGTTCCCTCTCCCACACCTGCACCGACTCCTATACAGCCTTTACATCCCGCCTCTTCTCCTGCACCTGTTTTGGAAAGCAGTGTATCGGGAGGAATGAAGCTTTCCAATCTTACCAATATAAAGATAGACCCCGAAAGCCTTGCAAACGAGGAGCTTAGTTTTTCTGTGTCCGACACAAAGCTTCCTCAGATATTAATTTTTCACACCCACACAACCGAAAGCTTTACCGACAGCGATACAAACAAATACATATCCACAAGCTCTGACCGCAGTTTAGAGGAGGAAAAAAACATAGTCGCAGTGGGAAAAGCAATGAAAGAGGTTTTTGAAAAAAATGGAATTATCACCCTGCACGATACCACAGTCCATGACTATCCCTCGTATAATGGTGCATACACCCGCTCCCTTGCGACTGTTCGCAACAACTTAGAGGCAAACCCTCAGATAAAGCTTGTTTTAGACGTCCACCGTGATGGCATTGTAAAGGAGGACGGTACCAAAGTAAAGGTAGTCTGCGATATAGAGGGAGAAAAAACTGCGCAATGTATGTTCGTTATCGGCTCAAATGCACTTCTCTCCCACGACAATTGGCTTGAAAATATGAAGCTTGCCTGCAAAATTCAGAAAAAAGCAAATCAGATGTATCCCGACCTTATGCGCCCCATTATTTTAAGAGAGGAGCGGTTTAATCAGCAGACCAGCATTGGTAGTATCATAATTGAGGTAGGCTCAAATGGAAATACCCTTGAGGAAGCAATCCGTGGGGGAGTTAGAATTGCCGAGGCAATCAGCAGCTTGTTTGGCAAAACTTAAAGCCTATGCTTTCTTTTTTTCAAAAATTAAAAATAAAATAATAAAACTGATGACAATTTTGTTTTTTTGTGATACAATATTAATATAATATTAATAAAATTGCTCAGGAGAAGAATATGTCACAAAAGAATATAAGAAATTTTTGTATAATAGCACATATAGACCATGGCAAATCCACCCTCGCTGACAGGCTTTTAGAACTCACAGGCGAGGTTTTAGAGCGTGACATGGAAGATCAGCTTTTGGATAATATGGATTTGGAGCGTGAGAGAGGAATTACAATAAAGGCTCACGCTGTTCGTCTTGCTTATAAAGCACACGACGGCGAGGAATATATTCTCAATTTAATTGACACCCCGGGGCACGTTGACTTTAACTACGAGGTTTCACGAAGTCTTGCGGCGTGCGAGGGCGCAATTTTAATAGTTGACGCATCTCAGGGAATTGAGGCACAAACCCTTGCCAACACATATCTTGCAATAGACCACAACTTAGAGGTGGTCCCTGTAATTAATAAAATTGATTTGCCATCGGCTCACCCTGAAAATGCAATTCGTGAAATTGAGGATATAATTGGCATACCCGCAGAAGACGCTCCAAAGGTTTCTGCTAAAACCGGCCTTAATGTGGGCGAGGTTTTGGAACAGATTGTAACCAAAATTCCACCCCCCGAAGGGGATGTTTCGGCTCCTTTACAGGCACTTATTTTCGATTCATATTACGATAGCTATAGGGGAGTTATAGTTTATATAAGAGTTAAGGAGGGCTCCTTAAAGGCTGGTGACAGAATTAAAATGATGCAGACAGGTGCTGAATTTGATGTTGTAGAGGTAGGCACCTTGCGTCCCGGTGAGCTAAAACCCTGCTCTTTACTTTCGGCAGGTGAAGTTGGCTATATTGCGGCGAGCATAAAGAACATTCAGGACACTCGTGTGGGCGACACCGTAACAGTTGCCACACGCCCCGCAAGCGCTCCTCTACCTGGCTATAAAAAGGTTAACCCCATGGTTTATTGCGGAATTTATCCCGCAGACGGGGCTCAATATAATGATTTGCGTGATGCACTTATGAAGCTTCAGCTAAATGATGCCTCTCTTATGTTCGAGGCAGAAACCTCAATTGCTCTTGGCTTTGGCTTTCGTTGCGGCTTTTTGGGGCTTTTGCATATGGAAATCATTCAGGAACGCTTAGAACGTGAATATAATCTTGACCTTGTAACCACCGCCCCAAGCGTTATTTATAAGGTGCATAAAACCAACTCCACCACAATAATGGTGGATAACCCAACAAATCTTCCGCCCATGACCGAAATCGATTACATGGAAGAGCCTATGGTGAATGCAGATATAATGGTTCCTGTCGATTTTGTGGGAAATGTAATGGAGCTTTGTCAGGAACGCCGTGGCGTTTTTAAAAATATGACTTATATGGAAGAAACCCGTGCCCAGATTTTTTATGAACTGCCTTTAAATGAAATAATTTATGACTTTTTCGATGCTTTAAAATCACGCACTAAGGGCTATGCCTCTTTTGATTATGAGCTTTCTGAATACCGACGCTCGGATTTGGTAAAGCTTGATATGCTCCTAAATGGCGAAATGGTAGATGCACTTTCCTTTATAGTTCATAAAGACAGCGCTTACTCAAGAGGCAGAAAGATGGCAGAAAAGCTTAAAGAATCCATTCCACGTCAGCTTTTTGAGGTGCCCATTCAGGCAGCTATCGGCAATAAAATAATTGCAAGAGAAACTGTAAAGGCTCTTCGTAAGGACGTCCTTGCTAAATGCTATGGCGGCGACATAACTCGTAAGAAAAAGCTTTTGGAAAAACAAAAAGAGGGTAAAAAACGTATGCGCCAGGTTGGAAATATCGAGGTTCCGCAAGAGGCATTTATGTCGGTGCTGAAGCTTGATACCTGATTTAAGATAAAACTTTTAAAAATTTTAACTAAAAAAAAGGTGGAAATTTTTCCACCTTTTTTAGTTTGCTAAATTAAAAAAATAAATCCTCATTCCAATTAACCACTAATGAAAATCGGGACGACACATCGGTCGGTCCCTACAACAATTCCCTAAAAACAACCTATCTTC